>NZ_JBYSVC010000090.1:0-9082 GCF_057922285.1 Leptothrix toolikensis (SeqCode) | reverse complement strand
CGCACCAGCCGCACCACGTGCTCGATGCGCTCTTGCAGCATCTTGGGCGCATCGTTAAAGAGCAGATGCGCTTCATCAAAGAAGAACACCAACTTGGGCTGATCGAGATCGCCGACCTCCGGCAGCGTCTCGAATAGCTCGGACAGCAGCCAGAGCAAGAACGTGGCGTACAAGCGCGGCGCGGCCAGCAATTGATCGGCGGCAAGGATGTTGATCACGCCCATGCGTTGGCCGTGGATATCGAGGCTTTGCATGAAGTCGTCGATCACGAGCATCGGCTCGCCGAAGAACCGATCCCCGCCTTGACTCTCGATTTGGATCAGGCCGCGTTGGATGGCCCCGATCGAGGCGGCGCTGATGTTGCCGTATGACGTGGTGAACAAGCTGGCGTTGTCGCCCACGTGTTGCAGCATGGCGCGCAGATCTTTTAGATCAAGCAGCAGCAAACCGTCGTCGTCGGCGATGCGAAACACCAGTTGCAGCACCCCTTGTTGGGTGTCATTGAGGTTGAGCATGCGCGCCAGCAGCAAAGGGCCGATGTCGCTCACGGTGGCACGCACGGGGTGGCCTTGTTCGCCAAAGACATCCCAAAGGGTGGTGGGGCACGCGGCAAAAGAGGGCGCATCCAAGCCGCGCTCGCTCAACGTGCGCTTGAGCTTGTCGGTGAGCTGCCCGGCTTGGCTGATGCCGCTCAGATCGCCTTTGACATCGGCCATAAAGACCGGCACGCCCAAGCGCGAGAAACTCTCGGCGAGCTTTTGAAGGGTGATGGTTTTGCCGCTGCCCGTGGCCCCCGTGATGAGGCCATGACGGTTGGCCAAAGCGGGCAGAAGGTGCGACATGACGCCACCGTGACGGGCCAGAAGGATCGGATCAGACATCGAAAACCTCGGCGTGGCAGGGCTGAAAAGTAGAATGCCAGTCTAGCGAAAAATTATCCGAGGAGCCTTCATGGCCGGTCATTCCAAGTGGGCCAATATCCAGCATCGCAAAGGCCGTCAGGACGAAAAGCGCGGCAAGGTCTGGACCCGCATCATCCGTGAAATCACGGTTTCTGCCCGCCAAGGTGGCGGCGACATCAGCATCAATCCGCGTTTGCGTTTGGCCATCGACAAGGCCAAGGCAGCCAACATGCCGGCTGATCGCATCAAGTACAACATTGATAAGGCTTCGGGCGCGCTGGAAGGCGTGAACTACGAAGAAATCCGCTACGAGGGTTACGGCATCGGCGGCGCGGCGATCATCATCGACACCATGACCGACAACCGTGTGCGCACGGTGGCTGAAATTCGGCATGCTTTTAGCAAGTACGGCGGCAACTTGGGCACCGAAGGCTCGGTGGCCTTCCAGTTCAAACACTGTGGTCAGATCGTCTTTGCCCCGGGCGTGAGCGAAGACAAGGTCATGGACGTGGCGCTGGAAGCTGGCGCTGAAGATGTGATCACCCACGACGACGGTGCCATCGAGGTGCTGACCTCACCGACTGATTTTGAAGCGGTGCGCAATGCGCTTGACGCCACGGGGCTCAAGCATGAGCTGGCCGAAGTCACGATGCGCGCTGAAAACACCATTGAGCTGACCGGCGATGACGCCGCACGCATGCAAAAACTCTTGGACGTCCTTGAAGATCTCGACGACGCCCAAGCCATCCATCACAACGCGGTGCTCTGATCATGAAAGTGCTTGTTATTGGTTCAGGCGGGCGTGAACACGCCTTGGCTTGGAAACTCACGCAGGCTGAGCGCGTGCAAAAAGTCTTTGTGGCCCCCGGCAACGGCGGCACCGCTGCCGATGCACGTTTGCGCAACGTGCCCATCAACGACGTTGAGGCGCTGGCCGACTTTGCGGTGAGCGAGAAGATCGCCCTGACCGTGGTCGGCCCCGAAGTGCCGCTCTCGGCGGGCGTGGTCGATGTGTTTCGTGCCCGTGGCTTGCGTATCTTTGGCCCGACCAAGGCCGCAGCGCAGCTTGAAAGCTCCAAGGCCTTCGCCAAGGACTTCATGAAGCGCCACAAGATCCCGACCGCTGCCTACGAAACCTTCAGCGATGTGGCAGCGGCGCATGCCTACGTGGACAAAATGGGCGCGCCCATCGTCATCAAGGCCGACGGTTTGGCCGCTGGCAAAGGCGTGGTGGTGGCAATGTCGCTTGAAGAAGCGCATCAGGCCGTGGACTGGATGCTGGCCGACGACGCGGGCAACACCTTGGGCGTGAAGCACAACGCCGGTGGCGCGCGCGTCGTCATTGAAGAGTTCTTGGCCGGCGAAGAAGCCAGCTTCATCGTCATGGTTGATGGCAAGAACATCTTGCCGTTGGCCACCAGCCAAGACCACAAGCGGCTGGGTGATGCGGACACGGGTCCCAACACCGGCGGCATGGGTGCTTACTCGCCCGCGCCGGTGGTCACACCCAATGTGCATGCCAAGGTGATGCAAGACATCATCCGCCCCACGGTCGAAGGCATGGCCCGCGACGGCATCACCTTCACGGGCTTTCTCTACGCCGGTTTGATGATCGACGCCAAGGGCCAAGTCAAGACGCTGGAGTTCAACACCCGCATGGGCGACCCCGAAACGCAGCCGATCATGATGCGTTTCAAGAGCGACTTGTTTGAGGTGCTGATGCACGCCACCGACGGCACGCTTGATCAAGTCGAGCTGGTGTGGGATCGCCGTGTGGCGCTCGGTGTGGTGCTGGCTGCTCATGGCTACCCCTTGGAGCCGCGCAAGGGGGACCGCATCACCGGGCTGCCCGAAGAGGCCGAGGACTGCATGGTGTTCCACGCGGGCACCAGCTCGGTGGTGCCTTTGTCGCCAGCGGCAGGGGTACTCACCAGCGGTGGGCGGGTGCTGTGCGTGACGGCCTTGGGCGATACGGTCAAAACGACGCAGCAACGCGTGTATCAGTCGGTGCGCTCCATCCGTTTCGAGGGCATGCAGTTCCGCAACGACATCGGCTATCGGGCGATCAAGCGTTGAGCCCGTTCACCACCCCTGCTGTGCCGCCGCACGGCCGAGCCTGGGTGGCGCGGCTGCTGCGCGTTGGGGGCTGGCGCGTGCATTACAGCGGCTTGCCCGCCCGCCAAGGCGTGATCATCGTGGCCCCGCACACCTCCAACTGGGACTTCGTGGTGGGCCTTTTGGTCAAGTGGGCTGTGGGCATCCCGGCCCGTTTTTGGGCCAAGAACAGCCTGTTTCGCTGGCCGATTTTGGGCCCATGGCTGCGCTGGTTGGGCGGGGTGCCGATTGATCGGCAGGCGTCCACGGGCATGGTGGGCGGCGCGGTGGACGCTCTGCGCCGCGCCCGCGAAACCGACGAGGTGCTCTGGGTGGTCGTGACCCCCGAAGGCACCCGCAGTCGCACGCAGGGCTGGCGCTCGGGCTTCTATCACGTGGCCCATGGGGCCGAGGTGCCCTTGGGGCTGGCGGTGCTCGACTTTGGTCGCAAGGAAGTCCGCCTAGAAACGTTCATCCGGCTCAGTGGCCATGTCGAACAAGACATGGCGCAGATCGCCGAAACTTATGCGCAGGCACAAGGGGCGCATCCCGCTTCCTTCGGGCCGGTCCGCCTGCGTTGATGCCGTTGTATTTTCAAAAAGATGAGGAGACCCAAACCATGACGACCCCAATCACGCCCGCCGATGTGCGGGCTTATCTACTTGGTCTGCAAGAACGCATTTGCAGCACCGTGGGTGCCGAAGACGGCAAGATGTTCATCAGTGACGCTTGGCAGCGTCCGGCCGGTGGTCGGCTGGAAGGCGAGGGCATCACCCGCTTGGTGGAAGAGGGCAACTTGCTGGAGCGTGGCGGCTGTGCCTTCTCGCACGTGCGCGGCCCGGCTCTGCCACCCTCGGCCACCCAGCATCGCCCTGAACTGGCCGGTGCGCCTTTCGAGGCCATGGGCGTGTCGCTGGTTTTCCACCCGCGCAACCCCTACGTGCCCACCGTCCACATGAACGTGCGCATGATCTCGGCCGTCAATCCGGCTGGCGAGACCGTGGCTTGGTTTGGCGGCGGCATGGACTTGACGCCGTACTACGGCTTTGAAGAAGACGCCGTGCATTTCCACCAAGTTTGCCGCGATGCGCTCGAACCCTTCGGTGCCGATCTGTTCCCGCGCTTCAAGGCGTGGTGCGACGAGTACTTCTTCCTCAAGCACCGCAATGAGCCCCGTGGCGTGGGCGGCATCTTCTTTGATGACTTCTCTGAGCTAGGCCTAGAAGGCAGCTTTGCCATGCTGCGCGCCGTGGGTGATGCCTTCTTGGAAACGTGGCTGCCGATTGCCAAGAAGCGCCGCAACACGCCTTACGGTGAGCGCGAGCGGGAGTTCCAAGCCTTCCGTCGTGGGCGCTATGTCGAGTTCAACTTGGTGTGGGATCGGGGCACGCTGTTTGGCCTGCAATCGGGCGGCCGCACCGAATCCATCCTGATGTCGATGCCGCCGCTGGCGCGCTGGGGCTACCAGTGGGCGCCGGAGGCGGGCTCGGCCGAAGCGCGGCTCTACAGCGACTTCTTGCGTCCGCGTGATTGGGCGCATGGGGGTTAAATCTCTGCGTATCGGGCTGTTCGGCGGCAGTTTTGATCCGGTGCATGCCGGTCACCTCGCCTTGGCTTGTGCCGCCCAGCAGCAACTTGGCCTTGACCAGTTGCGCTGGATCCCCGCCGGTCAGCCTTGGCAAAAACCTCAGGGGCTGCTGGCGGCGGAGCATCGTTTGGCGATGTTGGCGCGCGTGCTCAAGGGCTGCCCTGAACATGTTCTTGATGCCTGCGAAATCAACCGTGTTGGCCCGAGTTACACGGTGCAGACCTTGCGCGAGTTGCAAGCCCCCTTGCATCACCGCCAGAACGTGCAATGGTTTTTGCTGATGGGCCAAGACCAATACGCTCGTTTAAGCACTTGGCACGCTTGGAGCGAGGTGGTCCAGCGGGCCGATTTGGCCGTGGTGGCGCGCGATGGCGAGCCTCCTGAGAGCACACCCGAGGTGCTGGCCGCCCTGCGTCAAGCAGGTCGTTCGGTGCATACCGTCACAATGCGGGCTGCGGCAGTGTCTTCGACGCTGCTGCGCGAGCGCTTGCATGCGGGTGTGGCCGCGCATCAACTGGTGCCTTTGGGGCTGGATGAGCGTGTGGCTGACTACATTGAGCAGCACGGTTTGTACCGTCCGGCGCTCAAATCCTTAGATTACAAACAACAGAACGCATCAAACTGAATGGATATCCGCAAGCTGCAACGTGCCATCGTCGATGGCCTGGAAGATGTCAAGGCCCAGGACATCGTGGTGTACAACACCGAGCACCTCTCACCGCTGTTTGAGCGCATCGTCGTGGCCTCCGGCACCAGCAACCGGCAGACCAAGGCCTTGGCCGCCAGTGTGCGTGACGCGGTTCGGGCGCGGGGCGGCGAAGTCCTCAGCACCGAAGGTGAAGGCAATGGCGAATGGATCATTGTGGACTGCGGCCAAGCCGTGGTGCATGTGATGCAGCCGGTGATTCGCCAGTACTACAACTTGGAAGAAATCTGGGGTGGCAAGGCGGTGCGGATGAAGCTCGGCAGCGCCACCCAAGGCTTGGTCAAGGCCTCGGACGATGCCATGGACGACGACACTGACGCCGCGCCCGTGGTGAAGAAGAGCCGCTCAGCCGTTAACACCGCTGCGCCGGCCGTGCCCAAGAAGCGCCCGCCCGCCAAGACCGCTGAAGCCCAAGGGGCCGCCGCCAAGAAGGCTGTACCGCGCCGCAAAAAGACCACGCCGACGAACATCGAAACCATCGTGGCCCGGACCCCCTCGCCGCGTCCCACGGGCCGCAACAAGGCCGGCTTCAAGGCGATTGCCGAGAAGGCCGCTGGCAAGCCGGCACGCAAGGCCCCGGCCAAACGCACCAAGACCACGATACGGGCATGAAGTTGCTGCTGGTGGCCGTCGGCCAGCGCATGCCAGCTTGGGCGGAGACGGCGTATGAGGATTACGCCAAGCGTTTCCCGCCCGATCTGCCCTTGACGCTCAAGGCAGTCAAGACCGAGCCCCGTACCCAAGGCAAGCCTGTGCCGGCCTTGATGGCGGCTGAGAAAAGCCGCATCGAAGCGGCCTTGCCCAAGGGCGTGCGCCGTGTGGTGCTGGACGAGCACGGCGCTCGGCTCACCACGGTGCAGTTGGCGGCGCGTTTGCAGGCGTGGCAACACGATGGGCGCGATGTGGCGTTGCTCATCGGCGGCCCCGATGGGCTTGATCCCGAGCTGCAAGCCAGCGCGGACGAAGCCTTGCGCTTGTCCGATCTGACCTTGCCGCACGCTTTTGCGCGGGTGTTGTTGGCTGAGGCGCTTTACCGCGCTTGGTCGCTCAACACCGGGCACCCGTATCACCGGGAATAACGTGGTTAAGGTGACCAACGTGGTTTCATGCCCTTCGCCCGTGCTTTATCTCGCCTCGCAAAGCCCGCGACGCCGCCAGCTGCTCGACCAGATCGGGGTGTGCCACGAATTGCTCTTGCCCTTGGCGGGCGAGGACGCCGAAGCGCTTGAGGCGACCCGCCACGGCGAATCGCCACGGCGTTATGTCGAGCGCGTGACGCGCGCCAAATGGGCGGCGGCCTGCGACCGGCACAAGGCCTGCGACTTGCCACCGGGGTGGATTCTTTGCGCTGATACCACTGTGGCCTTGGGCGATCTGATTTTGGGCAAGCCCGAGGACCCGGCCGACGCTGCACGCATCCTGCGCCTGCTCTCGGGCCAGACCCACCGGGTGCTCACGGCGGTGATGGTGGGCCGTTCGGACGCTGTCGCGGCACCCAAGACCGCAGGGCTGGCGGTGAGTGTGTCAAGGGTGCGTTGGGTCGAGGTGTTGCAAGCCGACATCGACGCCTATGTGGCCAGTGGGGAGCCGATGGGCAAGGCCGGGGCTTATGCGATCCAGAGCCGTGCAGCGATGTGGATTGAGCACATCCAGGGCAGTTATTCCGGCATCATGGGGCTGCCCTTGTTTGAAACATCGCGCTTGCTACGCCAAGCCGGTTGGCCCCTCTGAAAGACATAACAACATCCCCTATGCAAGACATCCTTGTGAACTGGACGCCGCAGGAAACGCGCGTGGCCACCGTCGAAAACGGGGTCGTTCAGGACTTGCACATTGAGCGCACGCTGGAGCGCGGTTTGGTCGGCAACGTCTACGCCGGCCGTGTGGCGCGGGTGCTGCCGGGCATGCAGTCGGCCTTTATCGACATTGGCCTAGAGCGTGCCGCCTTCTTGCACGTGGCCGATGTGCATGTGCCGGGTGTCGGTCACCATGGCCGGGGGCCGCAGACCGAGGGCGTCGCCGCACCCTTGATCGAGAAGCATGTCTTCGATGGTCAGGTGTTGATCGTGCAAGTCATCAAGGACCCGATTGGTTCTAAGGGCGCACGGCTTTCGACCCAGATCTCGATTGCTGGGCGTTTGTTGGTCTACTTGCCGCAAGACGAGCACATCGGGATCTCGCAAAAGATCGGCTCGGGCGAGCTGCGTGATCAGTTGCGCCAGCGCATGAACAAGCTGGTGGGTACGCGCGAGGAGGGTGGGGGTGGCGGATTCATTCTGCGCACCAACGCCGAAGATGCGACCGACGCCGAGCTTGCGGATGACATCGCCTATCTGCGCAAAACGTGGTCCGAGATCCGCGCCACAGCCTTGCGCAGCCCGCCGGGCTCGATGCTGCACGAAGACTTGCGGTTGATCCAGCGGGTGTTGCGCGATTTGGTGGGCGAGCAAACCCAGTCGATTCGGGTGGACTCGGGCATGCAGTTCGAAGCGCTCAGCGCCTTTGGGCAGCGTTATATGCCCAGTGCGGTGGCGCGTTTGCAGCATTACAAGGGCGACCGGCCGCTGTTTGATCTCTACAACATCGACCAAGAAATCGAGCGCGCCTTGGCGCGGCGGGTGGATCTGAAGTCGGGTGGCTACTTGGTCTTTGACCAGACCGAGGCGATGACCACCATCGACGTCAATACCGGCGGCTATGTGGGTGCGCGCAATTTCGACGACACCATTTTCAAGACCAATCTAGAAGCCGCTTGGGTGATTGCGCGCCAACTGCGGCTGCGCAACTTGGGCGGCATCATCATCATCGACTTCATCGACATGGTGCGCTCCGACCATCAAGACGCCGTGCTGGCCGAGCTGCGCAAACAGCTCGGGCGGGATCGCACCAAGGTGACGGTGAGCGGTTTTACGCAGCTTGGCTTGGTGGAGCTCACCCGCAAGCGCACCCGCGAGTCACTGGCCCACATGCTGTGCCAACCCTGCCCAACCTGCCAAGGCCGTGGTCAGGTGAAGAACGCCCGCACCGTTTGCTACAACATCCTGCGCGAGATCCTGCGCGAAGCCCGCCAATTCGACCCCCAAGAATTCCGTGTCATCGCCGCCCCCTCGGTGGTCGAAATGCTCCTCGATGAAGAAAGCGCCCACCTCGCCGGCCTCTCCGAATTCATCGGCAAACGCATCTCCATGCAAACCGAAGCCTCGATGAACCCGGAGCAGTACGACATCGTTTTGATGTGAGGGGCCTCGGTCTGATGCATTCATGCCGTCCGCACGATGAAGCCGTGGTCGAATTGCTCAAGGCCGATCCGTCGTTTGCGGACGAATATCTCGCCGCAGCCCTGGACGAGGCCAGTGAACCGGGCGGACATGCAACCTTGCTGGCCGCGTTGGTTCGTTCCATGTGGCGGATCCAAACTGCTTACGTCAGGCGTTAGAAATCATGAATTGGTTCTGGTCGAAGTCACGCTCCGGTAAGGCTGTCGAGGCTGGACTGAACATTCTTGACGGCACAATCGGATTCGGCTTGGTGTCCGGGGCTGCTGTGGCTGCGGTGTTTGGAAAGTTTTTTCTTGGCGGATTTCTGGTGGCAGTTGCCCTTGGCGTATTTGCACGTCTGAAGCGCCGCACGAAGTCCAAGCCTTCTACGCACAGGTTTTCTTAGATGCTTCACCAATTTCTAACCTTGCGCTCCAGCTGACTGCCTGCGGCAGCCGCTGAGCGTGCTCTCAGGCAGGTGCGCCAGAACAAAGGCGTGCCGGGCAGCGCGTGATGGCCAACCTGACGCGCTGGA
>NZ_JBYSVC010000089.1:0-9274 GCF_057922285.1 Leptothrix toolikensis (SeqCode) | reverse complement strand
GGCATGGACCTGACCTTGATCGCCACCATCGGCATCTTGATGCTGATCGGCATCGTCAAAAAGAACGCCATCATGATGATCGACTTCGCCTTGCACGCTCAGCGCAACCAAGGCTTGAGTCCGGCGGAGGCCATCCGCCAAGCCTGCTTGCTGCGCCTGCGCCCGATCATGATGACCACCTTGGCCGCGCTGATGGGCGCTTTGCCGATCGCTTTGGGCTTAGGTGCTGGCGCTGAACTGCGTCAGCCCTTGGGTGTGGCGGTGGTGGGCGGCTTGCTGCTGTCGCAGTTCGTCACCCTCTACATCACCCCGGTGATCTATCTGGCCCTTGACCGCTGGAGCGGCCGGGGGCCGATCACGACGCCCGATCTCCGTTCGCCCTGAGCCTCAGCTCTTCCTTACCCGCAGCAGTTCATCAAGGATCAGGCTGGCGGCACCCAAGCTGATGGCGCAGTCGGCCACGTTGAAGGCTGGGAAGTAGCCGCCGTGGAACAGCGGCGTCAGAAAGCTCCAGTGGAACTGGAGAAAGTCCACCACATAGCCCAGCCAGATCCGGTCGATGACGTTGCCCAGCGCGCCGCTCAGGATCAAGGTCAGCGCCCAGCCAAAGAGGCGCTGATGGCCGTGCTGGCGCAGCATCCAAGTGATGACGCCGGCAGCAGCGAAACCCAGGCCGATAAAGAACCAACGCTGCCAGCCGTCGGCCTGGGCCAAAAACGAGAACGCCGCCCCGGTGTTATGCACCCGCACCAGATTGAAGTAGCCCGTCAACGTCACGCTGTCGCCATACGAGAAATGGTTGATCACCAGCAGCTTGGTGACCTGATCAAGCACGATCAGGCCCAAAGCGATGCTGAGCCAGCGAAACAGCGGGGAGGAAGAGCGAGCAGAAGCAGACATCGGATCAGGTAACGAGGATCAAACCAGCCCGGGACTGTACGCGAAGGACTGTTGTAGCGATGCGATCAGTTGATCCGGGGTGACGAAGCTCAGTTCGTACATGGCCGTCATGCCGGTGGCTTGGGTGTCATCCATGTCGGTGGCACAGACGATGAACTGGCGTTTGCTCAGCCCCAGTTTGCGGCGTAAGCGGGTCATTTTTTCAATGTCATGACGGAACTCGCCGCTCTTGCACTCGATGCAGATCAGGATGTCGTTGATCAGAAAGACGACATCAAGTTCGTGCAGGTCTTCGTTTTCAAACACCACCTTGGCGTTGCGTGCGCATGAGAACGCCAGCTTGCGTTCTTGGCAAAGATTGAGCATCGCCATGAAAGCGCGCCACTCCAGCCAACCCCCTTCAAAAAAGCGCCGCACCGTCGGGGCGGGTTGCAGGTTGAGGCGAATCAGCTTGTCGTTGCGCTGGTAGTTGTATTTGGCGAAGAAGGAGTAGCTGTAGAGCTTTTGGCACAGCGCGTTGTAGGCCTGACCATCCTTTTGGCTCATGTCGCTGAGCTTGATGTTCAGGAAGTTCACGTCTTTGCGATAGGCCCAGCGCAGGCGGCTCAGCAAATCGCCACTCATGGCGAGGTCTTCGCCCAGCAAATCAGCGGCTTCGTCAAAAAAGCCGGTGGTGTTGACCGCTTCAAAGTCGAACTCAGTTTTGATACGGCGGGTCGCAAACCAGCGCTTGAGCCCCTCGTGTTGCTCGGGCGAGCTGAGTGTTTGGGTGTTGTAGGCGTCGAAATCAGCGGGTTGGACCGGCTGGGGCATGGCTTGGATCACCGGCGATGCGCTGGGTGCGGTGACTTTGTCCATGTCGCGCAGCGCCTCAATCTCGCGGCGGCTGGCGAAATAGCGCTCCAGCAATTTGCCCACGTACATCACGGTGTCGTGGGCGGTGCCAACGGCACTGCACTTCGGGCAAGTCAGGCGGCTACCGATCTGGTCGTGATTGACCTCGGCAAGGTAGCCACATTGGGTACAGCGATGGATGGCCATGAAAAATCTCACTGAATCCGTGTGGTGCCGGGGGGGTGGTCGATGCCGGGGGTGAAGAGGGCTTGGGCGTCGATGCGGTCGAAGTGTTGTTTCTGGCCGCAGAACTCGCAGCCCACTTCAACGGTTTCGCGCTCTTCGAGGATCGAGTCGATTTCTTCGCGGCCGAGTTGGCGCAGCATGGTGGCCACGCGTTGGCGCGAGCAGGTGCAGGCAAAGCGAGGGGTCAGGGGCTCGAAAACGCGCAGGTCTTCTTCCCAAAACAGGCGGTGCAGGAGGGTCGGGGCGTCCAAGCTCAACAACTCCAGCGGCTTGAGGGTCGAGGCCAAGATGGCGATGCGGTTGAAGTCCTCGTCGGCTTGGGCGGCGCGGTCTTGATCGCTCTGGGCGCTGCCGGAGAGGTTGGCGCTGCCTTCGATGGGCAGGCGCTGGATCAACAGCCCGGCGGCGACGTGCTCGTTGGCGGCCAGCACCAAGCGGGTTTCGAGCTGTTCGGATTGGCGCATGTAGTGCTCCAGCACGGCCGACAGAGAAGGCGCGCCTTGCTCATCCTCGGTCGAGAGCGAGACCACGCCTTGGTAGGGCGCTTGGTCGGGCTGGCGGTCGCGCGGATCAAGCGTGATGGCGCAGCGGCCGTGGCCGTGACGGTTGACGAGCTGCGTCAGGTCGTCTTCTTCGTGCACCGCACCGACGATCTTGGCCGTGGCGCGCAGCGCCAGATCGGGTTGCACTTCGACCACCGCGAGTTTGAGCGGGCCATCGCCTTGGATCTGCAACACCAGCGCGCCGTTGAATTGGATGTTGGCTTGCAGCAGCGCCGCAGCGGCGGTCATTTCACCCAGCAGATTGCGCACCGGCACCGGGTAAGCGCCCATCTGGGCGCGGCGACTCAGGATGTCTTGCCAAGGCGTTTCGAGGCGAACCAGCAGACCGCGCACGGGCAGATTTTCAAAGAGGAATTTATTCAGTTCGGACATGGTGTGTCTTGGCTCAGGTTGATGACCACGGATGCAACTCGCGCGCGAAGCGGCGGGCATTGTCCACGTAATGGGCCGCGCCCCGGCTGAAGCGGGCAATTTCTTCGGCACTCAAGGGGCGAACCACCTTGGCCGGGCTGCCCATGATCATCGACCCAGCGGGGAACTCTTTGCCTTCGGTGACGAGCGATCCGGCTCCGACCACACAGTTGGGGCCGATGCGGGCGCGATTCAAGAGGATGGCCCCGATGCCGATCAGTGAGCCGTCACCGATCTCACAGCCGTGCAGCATGCAGCGATGTCCCACGGTGACGTCGTTGCCGATGCGCAACGCCATGCCGGCATCGGTGTGCAGAACGCTTTGATCTTGGATGTTGCTGCGCTCGCCGATCAGCAGCCGGTCGGTATCACCGCGCAGCACGCAGCCAAACCACACACTGCTATCCATGCCGATCTCAATCTGGCCAATTAGTTGAGCGTCGGGTGCGACCCAGACGCTGGGGTGCAGGTTGGGGGCATGGTTGCCGAGTTGGTAGAGCGCCATCGCGAAACCTGCTGAAAGTCGGAGAAGGCAAAATTGTAGGGATGGAGCTGAGACAACTTGCCTTAGAGGCCCTGTGCCTCACCGATCCCGCCGCCAAACTGGCCGCCGTGCATGGCTTATGGGCCCAGCGACACAACCTGCCACTCGTGACGGCGGCCATCGGTGTGACGCCGGATCTTGTTGCCCAAGTGCCCGGTCGTCCGGATCGACCGCAACGCATTGAGCCGTCCAAAGTGCCCTCGCGCTCACCCTTCACCCCCGAAGGCCGGGCGGCGTTGCTGCATGCGATTGCGCACATCGAGTTCAACGCCATCAACTTGGCCTTGGACGCGGTGTGGCGCTTTGATGACTTACCCGAGGCGTTCTACTTCGACTGGTTGCAAGTGGCCGCAGAGGAAGCGCGCCACTACAGCTTGCTGGTCGAGCATCTGGCCTCCATGGGCTATGCCTACGGCGACTTCGACGCGCACGATGGCCTGTGGCTGATGGCGCTGCGCACCCAAGACGATGTGCTGGCCCGCATGGCCTTGGTGCCGCGCACGCTCGAAGCGCGGGGCCTAGACGCCACGCCGGCCATCCAAGCCAAGTTGGCGCGTGCAGGGGATGCGCGGGCGGTCGAGATTCTGGACGTGATCTTGCGCGAAGAAATCGGCCATGTGGCCATCGGCAACCGTTGGTACGCTTGGGCTTGCGAGCAGGCCGGTGTCCGCGATCCCGAGGCGCACTATCACGCACTTCTGACCCATCACGGCGCACCGTGGCCGCGCGCTCCGATCAACCACGTGGCCCGCATCGAAGCCGGGTTCACGGTCGAAGCCTTGTCCAAGTTGCTGGCCGCATCAGCCCAGCGTCATGATCGGGCGGCGGGTCGGCGGTGACAATCCGCCCGATTCCTTGTGATCCACTGACTACGACACTGAAAACGGGCTGCCGTGCATATTTCTAACCTGACCTTGGCGGACATCCTGACCCGCGACGTGGCATGTATCGACATTGAGCGTTCAGCCGAAGCGGCTCGCCAGCAACTTTGCGATCTGGCCATCGGTGCGGTGGTGGTTTTGACCGGGCGGCGGCCGGTGGGGATCATCACGGGGCGCGATTTGGTGCGCGGTCATGTCTTGGGGTTGAGCTCGGTGCGTGAGGTCATGGGCCCCATGTGGGTCGAGCCGGTGCATGCCGATTACCGGGGCGCTTATCGCCGCATGGTCACAGCAGGTGTGCGGCTGTTGGTGGTGATCAATGCCGAGGGCGACTTGGCGGGCGTGGTGACCGAAGAGGGGTTCATGCGCCATCTGGGCACCGAGTTCTTGTGGCAT
The DNA here is from genome assembly GCF_057922285.1 of Leptothrix toolikensis (SeqCode). NCBI lineage: Bacteria > Pseudomonadati > Pseudomonadota > Betaproteobacteria > Burkholderiales > Sphaerotilaceae > Leptothrix > Leptothrix toolikensis (SeqCode). Next base: position 4,499 of record NZ_JBYSVC010000089.1, on the reverse strand, counting down.
CTACGCCATGTGGACCAAGCCATGTCCACCGAGGTGTTGGTGCTTGAAGTGCCGGCGCTGGCCATGGTGGCCTTGCAGCAATTGCAAGAGGCTCAAGTATCTTGTTTGGTGTTGATCACGGATGGCCGGCCGGTGGGGATGTTGACCGAGCGTGACTTGGTGCGTTGGCTCCCACGGCTGGGCGCTGAAACCCCCGTGACGGCGCTCATGACCGCCCCGCTTGAGACCGTCCGGCCCACGGATTCGTTGGTGCAGGCCTGTGATCAGATGAGTGCTCGGCGTTTTAGCCAAGTCGTGGTGATGGATGAGGCGGGCACCTTGCTGGGGCTCCTCCGCCGCCAAGACATCGTGCGGCTGATCTATGAGCGCTGGGTGGAGCGGCTGCAAAGCCAAGAGCAGCTCCATTTGCTGCATGCTTTTTTGGATCATTCCAGCGAGGCTTTCTTTGTTTCGCGTGTCACCGATGGCCGCTTGGTGTATGTCAATCAGCAGTGCTGCAAGCTCAGCGGCTACACCCAAGCCGAGTTGCTGCACATGCGGGTGCAAGACATCTCTGACATCTACAGCACCGATTCGTTCACGGCGCGGCTTCAGGAATACCGCCGTGTCGGTCGCTTGGTGTTTGAAACAACGCACCGTTGCAAAGGCAGTCGCCATGTGCCGGTGGAGGTGAGCCTGAGTTATGTGCCCGGTCCACTGGGTGACCACACCGTGGGCGTGGTGCGCAGCCTCGAAGAGCGCCAACGGGTGGCGACCACCTTGCGTGAGGCTGAGGAGCGTTGGAAGTTCGCCATTGAAGCCACGGATCGCGGGGTCTGGGATTGGCTATTGGGCAGTGATGAGCTGTATTTCTCACCCAAATGGAAGGCCATGCTGGGCTTTCGGGATGATGAATTGACCCATCACGCCAACGAATGGTGGTCCCGCGTGCATCCCGATGACTTGAAAGGGGTGCGCGATGCGGTGACTTGGCACTTGCGCGGCGAGACCGAGGTGTATGGCAGCGACCATCGTTTGCGTTGCAAGGATGGTTCCTACCGCTGGGTGCAGTCACTTGGCAAGGTGGTGGCGTATACCGACCGTGGCGAGCCGCTGCGCATCATCGGCACCCATACCGACATCACTGAGCGCAAGCGCATCGAAGCCGAGTTGGCGTTGCGCGAGAGCATGGCGCGCTCCTTGCTGCGCTTGTCGCAGGCCTTGGAGGCTGCGCTCACCTTGCAAGACATTCTTGAAGCGACGCAGCAAGAGGTTCGGCTTATCTTGGCGCTACAGCACGCTTGGATTTGCCGCATCGGCGATGTCGAACCCACCTCAGCCCAAGAGCGGGCCGCAGCGCCCTTGCGTGTGCAAGCCATCATGGACACGCTGGTGCAATCCACCGAGCTGCTCTATATCCCCGATGTCCGCTTGGATCCACGCACCGCCAGCATGGCGGAGATGGGCTACGGCACGTTGCTGGGCATGAGCCTGTGCCAGCATGACGTGTGCTTGGGTGTCTTGGGGGTGGCGACGCGTTTGGCCGAAGGTGCGCGCGTTCTTTCAGCTTTGGAGCTGGAATATGTGACCAGCTTGGGCGGTCGGGTGGCCGCAGCTTTGGAGCGGGTGCGGGTGCATGCTGAGTTGCAGCAGGCCGTTGAGCAACTGCGTGCCAGCGAGGCGGTGTTGCGCCATGCCCAGTCCATTGCGGAGGTGGGGCATTGGGTCTGCGAGGCCGATACGGGTTTGTTCTCCGATTCAGGTCCGCTGGCCCGCGCTTTGGGCCGTGCCCCGCATGAGCGTTTCAGCTTCGACGACTTGCTGCGCGTGGTCCATCCCGATGATCGCCTGCGGGTGATTCAACACTGGAAACCTGTGCCAGATCGCCAACCGCGCGAAGTCGAATTCCGCTACTTGGCTGCCGGGCAAATTCGCTGGGTGCAGATCCGGGCGGAGGCGCAGTTCAACGAGGCCAACTGGATCATTCGGGTGGTGGGGGTGAGCCGCGACATCACCACGCGCCGGTTGGCTGAGTTGATTCAACGCACCCGTTTGGCTGTGCTGGACCGGGTGGTCCGTGCCGACCCTTTGGCGCAGGTCTTGGAAGAGGTGGCCCATCGGCTTGAAGAGGTCCATGCCGAGTGGCATATCGCCATCATTTTGTTATTGCCTCCCGATGGCCGCATGAAAACGGTCGCCGCGCCCACCTTGCCGGCTTGGTACAACCAGATCATCGACGGGCTCAACATGGGCATGGGGGTGGGCTCATGCGGGACGGCCGCTTATCTGGGAGAGCCGGTGTGGGTCGAGGATGTGCAAACCAGTGCGTATTGGCAAGATTTTCGGGCCGACGCGGACCGACTCGGCATGCGCTCGTGTTGGTCCACCCCGTTCAAGGACGAGACGGGCCGGGTGCAGGGCACGTTTGCGGTCTACCGGAGTCAACCCGGTTTGCCGAGCCAAGCTGAAATCGAATTGCTGACCGAGTTCATTGATATCGCTGCCTTGGCCGTGCAGCGCGTGCGCGCTGGCGAAGCTTTGCGCCAAGCCGCAGCGGTGTTTGAGAGCACCCACGACGGTGTGCTGATTACCGATCTGAACGCCAACATCGTGGCCGTCAATCAAGCCTATTGCCGCATCACAGGTTACGGTGAGCAGGCCTTGTTGGGTCAGAGCCCGAGCATGTTGCAGTCGGGGCGTCATGACCCTGATTTTTATAACCGGCTCTGGACCAGCGTCAAAGCGCATGGGTACTGGCAAGGGGAAATGTGGAACCGACATCGCAGCGGTGAGCTCTATCCGCAATGGGTCACGATCAGCACGGTGCGCGACGAGCGCGGTGAGCCCAGCCACTATGTGGGCGTCTGTACCGACATCACGCGCATCAAGCAGTCAGAGCAACAACTCGAACACTTGGCCCATTACGACCCGCTCACCGCGTTGCCCAATCGGCTGTTGGCTCAGTCGCGTCTGCGACACGCTTTGGAGCGTGCTTCAACGCCCAGCAGCAGCACCCAGGCCTTGGCAGTGTTGTTCATTGACTTGGATCGCTTCAAGACCGTCAACGACAGCTTGGGCCATCCGGCAGGTGATGAGTTGCTGGCCGGTTTTGCCCGGCGAACCCAAGATCTGTTGAGTGAGGTCGATACCTTGGCTCGCTTGGGCGGCGATGAGTTCTTGCTGCTTCTGGAGGATATCCACGGGCCAAGCCAAGTGGCGGCGCAGGCGCAGGCTTTGCTGGATGCCTTGGTGTCTCCCTTTTTGCTTTCTTCGGGCCAAGTGCTCTACGTCACCGCCAGCATTGGCGTGAGTCTGTACCCCGAAGATGGGCGTACCGCCGATGAGTTGATCCAGCACGCCGACTCGGCCATGTATCAAGCCAAGGCCCAGGGCCGCAACACCTACCGCTTCTACACCGAGGCGTTAACCCGCTCGGCCCATGAGCGCCTAGAGCTGGAGTTGCAGATGCGTCGTGCCTTGGCGCGCGACGAGTTCAAGTTGCACTATCAGCCCATCTTGCCCACGCACCGCGACGGCTGGGTGGGTGTGGAAGCGTTGCTGCGCTGGGATTGCCCGGGGCGCGGCCCGGTGGAGCCCTCGCGCTTCATCACCTTGGCCGAGGAAACGGGGTTGATCATCCCTTTGGGCGAGTGGGTCTTGCGCGCCGCCTGTCAGCAAGCCCGCCTTTGGCTGGATGCTGGTGAGCCGTTATGTGTGGCCGTGAACCTGTCAGCGCGTCAATTCGCCCTGTCTGATCTGGTCAAAACGATTGCCGACATCTTGCTCGAAACGGGTTTGCCGCCGCAGTGGCTGGAGCTAGAAATCACCGAAAGCATCTTGATGGAGCACCCCGAGGTGGCCATCGAGACCCTGCGGCGCTTGCGGGCCTTGGGGCTGCGTTTATCCATTGATGACTTTGGTACGGGCTACTCCTCCTTGGCGTACTTGACCCGTTTCACGGTGGACAAACTCAAGATTGATCAGAGCTTTGTCAAAGGCTTGCCGCAGCAACACAGCCAATTGGCCATCGTGCGGGCCATCATCACCATGGCGCATAGCTTGGGGATGGTGACTTTGGCTGAAGGCGTGGAAAACGCGGCCCAATACCGGGCGTTAAGACGCGCGGGCTGCGACCTTATGCAAGGGCACTGGTTCTGTCCGGCCCTGCCTCCTGAGGCGCTCCAGCACTGGGTGGCCGAAGCGCGTCGGCGTCACACGACATGCCTTGTGCTCGCAAAGCCTGAAAAAGACGCCGTTCACAATCACCATCCCCGCAGCGACCGCAAACATGCTGCCAGCTTGATGCAGCCGCTCGGCATGTAGCAGCAGCGGTTGGGTGGGTGGTTTGGTCGGTGGTGCTGGCTCGCTGGATGGCGGCGTCTTGCGCTTGCAGCGAGGGCTGGCGAATCACGGCAAAGTTCACCCCGGCGGCCAACAGGGCGCTGCGCCAGCGGGCCAGTCTTGCAAGGGCTTGGGGGGAGGCTGTGCCCGACAGGAGGCACAGCAAGATCAGATCACGC
>NZ_JBYSVC010000088.1:0-9328 GCF_057922285.1 Leptothrix toolikensis (SeqCode) | reverse complement strand
GCGTTGCGGACTTCTTGCATCAAGTTCAGGTAGTAGTGCAAGTTGTGAATGCTGGTGAGCATCGGCCCCAGCATTTCGCCGCAGCGGTCCAAATGGTGCAGATAAGCGCGTGAGAAGTTCTGGCAGGTGTGGCAGGTGCAGGTTTCGTCGAGTGGGCGCTCGTCGGTTTTGTGGCGGGCGTTGCGCAGCTTCAGATCGCCAAAACGGGTGAACAAATGGCCGTTGCGGGCGTTGCGCGTCGGCATGACGCAATCGAACATGTCCACGCCAGCGGCCACGCCATCGACCAGATCTTCCGGTGTGCCCACACCCATCAAGTAGCGCGGCTTGTGGGCCGGCAACAGGTGGGGCGTGTGGTTCATGATGCGCAGCATCTCGTCTTTGGGCTCACCCACCGAGACCCCACCCACAGCGTACCCCGGCAAATCCAAGTCCACCAAGGCGTTGAGCGACTCTTCGCGCAAGCTCTCAAACATGCCCCCTTGGACGATGCCAAAAAGGGCGTTCGGGTTTTGAAGCCGCTCGAACTCGGTCTTGGAGCGCTTGGCCCAGCGCAAGCTCAGCTCCATCGACACCCGCGCTTCCTTCTCGCTGGTGATATGGCCGCTGCCTTTGACGCCTTGCCAGTAAGGCGTGCATTCGTCGAACTGCATCACGATGTCGCTGTTCAGCACCGTCTGGATCTGCACGCTGACTTCGGGCGTGAGGAAAAGCTTGTCGCCGTTGACGGGTGAAGCGAACTTGACGCCTTCTTCGCTGATCTTGCGCATCTCGCCCAAGCTCCAGACTTGAAAACCGCCCGAATCGGTCAGGATCGGTTTGGACCAGTTCTCAAACTTGTGCAGGCCGCCAAACTTTGCCATCACGTCCAGGCCCGGACGCATCCAGAGGTGAAAGGTGTTGCCCAGAATGATCTGTGCGCCCATCTCTTCAAGCGAGCGCGGCATCACCCCTTTGACAGTGCCGTAGGTGCCCACGGGCATGAAGATGGGTGTCTCGATGACACCATGGTTAAGAGTCAAGCGGCCGCGCCGAGCGTGGCCTTCAGTAGCGAGGAGGTCGAATTGCAGCATGGGTCAGGTCGTGAAGTGCATCTGGATCTGGTGTTCCAGGTGCTGAAAAGAGGGCAAGCGGCGTAGGCAGTCGAGGTTGTCGATCTGATTGGTGACGTGATGTCGCTTTGCTTCGGGGTTGAACTTGCGCAGCCGACCCTGAGGCAACTCGCTGGCGGTGCGCAAAGCCTCGAACAGAACATCCTTGGGGTCCGGCAGCGACTCGATCCGATCAAGGCGAGGCAGGTTGAGCGCCACCTTGCTGGCCGGGTTGCCTGCGGCCTTGCGGATCGCCGGTTCGTCCACCAGCAGCCACGCTTCGGTCATGCGAACCGGGATGATCGATATCGACGCAGGGGCCGAGTCCAGGCTGGCGAGCGCCTGCTGGATCTCTTCAATCCGAGCCGCCGGGAGTTCTTTCTCGGCGTCACGATGCACAAATAGCAAGTCACACGGGTACAGGTCGATCGCTTGTTTGATCCGCTGGAGCAAAGGCATGCCGGCTGGTAGCTCTGCAAATTGTGGCGAACGATACGGTCCGGGGCAATGTTCATCAAGCAGCATGTCCAGCAGCGGCACCAGTACCCGGTCTGAACTTCCATCGGCCACCAACGTACACGTCAAGATCGACATCAAGTGCTCCGACTCGTCGGTAGATGGTGGAACAGGTCGGGTGTAAGGTGATCCTGAACCCGCCGCTTGCTGCTTGGTGCTGCGTGGGGCACGGTACCGCCGAGATACCCCTGCAACTCGCCTTTGCTGATCAGTTCGGTGGTTGGCAACCCTGAAGCGCGCCAAGTGCTACCCAGTGGTTTGAAGTGAATCCACTCGGCCCGACGTTCACGCAGGGTCTCGGCCATCAACAGATCGCTGTCCGGCAACTCAGCCACAACCAGTGGCGAGTGGGTGTTGATAACCACTTGTCGCAGTGGGGCGGGCATTTTGTCGGTGTCGCTGTCTGATTCGATCTCTTCGGCCAAGCTGCGCACCAACCGCAGCATTTCTGGAATGCGTTGAGGATGGATGCCATTTTCTGGCTCTTCCAAGCAAACCAAGCCGGATGCGAGCGGATCAGAGGCCAGCACCGCCAGCGCCAAGAAACGCAGCGTCCCGTCCGACAGTGAACTGGCGGCATAACGCTCATGGTTCTTCATCGTGACGTTGAGGGTGCGCTGCTGGCGAACATCATCGCTATCGACATCGACCGAAACGATCCCTGGGATCAGTTCCGAGAGTTGCTGTGCAACCTCGGCCTGACTACCAACGCGTAGCAGTGTGTTGGGCAAGTGGCCTCCGGTGGCGCTGAGATGGGCATGGCCTCGGTACTCATCTGGTGCCCGCAGGGCGCTTGGCTCCAGTTGCAGCAAGCGCCACGATTGCATCTCTCTGCGAGCGGCCAGTGCTGTTGGGTGTGAGGACGAGTTGATCCCTGAAAGCACGGTCTGTGGCGACTTGCGGGCAGGTACTGTCGAGGGTCGGCCGGCTTTGGCCAAGTCACCATACAACTTGATGGCGTGGCTGTTGTCGGTTTCGATGAAGGGCGTGGTGCGTTTGCCAGGCCCAGTCACATGACGTTTGATCCACGCCTTGTCTGGTTGAAAATGCAGCAGCTTGCCGGCCTCGCTGGAACGCTTGGCGATCAGCTCTTCTCGGTCGATATAGATCGGATCCTTGTCGGTGTCGCCTTCACGCTGGGGGTCAAAGCCCAACACCAAGGTGTACTGCAGGAAAGTTGCGCTGGCAGTCGCTTGGCGTTCGTAGTCGTCGGTGACTTCGCGTGGCACGATCATCTCGGCGATCAGCGTCATCTGCTTGGGGGTCGCATCCGACGTGGCGAACAGGTTCTCGATGCCGGCGATGCGATCACCTGTGCCACGAACCTTCAGCGCTGCTTGCAGGAGTGGCATGGAGGCGAGATCGCTCAAGAAGGTGATCGCGTCAAATAGATTCGATTTACCCACCCCGTTGCGCCCAGCGATACAGGTGAATGGTCCGAAGTGAAGATCAACATCACGCAAGTTCTTAAAGCCCTTGATCTGAATCCGGCTCAGCATGAAGGGTCTCCGAAGGTGGTGATGGGGTCGAATTGCAGCATGGGCTGGATTGTCTCAGGCTGCAACAACCTCGCTTGGCGTGATGCATGAACGGCGCAACTGTTGTATCGGTGCTGATTCATCTTTGCCTCAGCCACCATGCGGTGGGTCTGCCTTAGTCTGGTTTGCATGAAGGCGACCGATCTTTCGACCCACATCATCCAAACCACTGCGGGTATGGTGGCCTTGCGCGTGGAGTGGCAGGCGGCGGCCGCAGCGGCTGTCCCGATCAGTCTCTTTACGACATGGGACTACCTGCATTTGGTGTGGAAGTATTTGCATCAATCGCGTGACGCGCCTTATCTGATCGTGATCCGTCAAGCCGGTCGGTTGGTGGGTTTATTGCCGCTGGTGTGCTCACATCGTTCGCATGGTGGCGTATCGATGCAGGTGCTGCGCCACATGGCGACTTGGGAGGGTGGGCGTGCTGATCTTTTGGCCCTTATCGCCCCAGAACGGCTTTGGCCGGCGGTGTTCGAGGCCCTGCGACGTGATCGCCATGGTTGGCACATCTTGGATTTGCGGGGCCTGGATGAATCCGAAGGCTTGCTGGCCAACCTGCACCACGTGGCGCGGGGTTTCCGTTGTGAGGTGATGCCCGACGGGGAATCGGGCTATCTGCCGCTGAAGGGCTCGTGGGAAACCTACTTGGCTGCGCGGCCCCGTGGGGTGCGCCAAGCCTTCTTGCGGCGTCAGCGCGCCATGGCGCGTGACTGCCCGCAGGCCTGTGTTGACGTGGCCGATTCGCCGGCGGCGATCAGCGCTGCTTTCGAGCGCTTCTTGGCCCTTGAACGGCGGAGTCACAAACACGAGGTGGGTGCATCGCTGGCCGGAAGCCCTCGGCGGGTGGCTTTTTACCGGGCAGCGCTGCCTTTGCTGGCCGCACAGCACAAGGCCTCGATTTGGCTGTACCGCGATGTCCACGCCAAAACCGATATGGCCGGTTTGGTCCGACTCTCCTATCGGGATGTGCTTTATGAGCGCGACTCGACTTTTGATCCCGCCTATGCCCGCTACGCCCCTGGCACTGCGCTGTGCGCTGAGGCGATGCGGCGTAGTTTTGGAGGGCGTTGGCGCGAGTCCCATGTGCCCAGCCGCCCCATGCCTTTTGACGAGCAACCGACCGCGCCGGCTTGGTATGACCAGCGCCGCCCCACCTGTCGGCTGGTGGTGCGTAACAGCCGATTTTTATCGTGGTCGTTTATCGGCGTTAGCATGCCCGTATGGAAATTTTGATGGTCGATGACCATGTGCTTTTTAGAGATGGGTTGGCGTTGATGATGCGGCAGTGCTTTCCGCACGTGGTGCTGCGCGAGGCCGCCAACCTCAGTGCTGCGCTCAAGCAATTGCGCCGCCCGCCGGCCGTCGAGATGGTGTTGCTTGATCTGGGTTTGAGCGACAGCCAAGGCATGGACAGCATCGACCGCGTCCAAGCGGCGGCACCCCATGTGACGTTGATCGTGCTGTCCGGTGACGATCAACCCGAGACCGTGCTGACGTCGATTGAGCATGGCGCTTCGGGGTTCATTCCCAAAACAGCCCGCTCCGGCGTGATCGAGACGGGGTTACGCACCGTGATCGAGGGTGGGGTGTACATCCCACGCGCGGCGGTTCAGCTGCTGCGGGGCGTGCGCTCGGCCGAAAGTTTGGGCTTGGGGTTGTCCCAGCGGCAGATTGATGTGCTGCATGGTTTGGCGGCGGGTGAGGCCACCAAGGCAATGGCCCGGCGCATGGCGGTGGCTGAATCGACCATCAAAACGCATTTGTTGGGCATCTATCGCAAGTTGAGCGTGTCATCACGCACCGAAGCCGTCTTGGCTGCGGCCCGTTATGGGTTGCTTGATCCGCCCTGAACCACCGAACCCCTGAATCACCGAATCTCCGTATGCCACCAGACATGGGTAGAACAATGACATCCTTGCACACCGCCCAGCGTTTGCTTTGTGCTGGCGTGATCGGTCTGGGTTTATTAGCCCCCTCGGCACCTTGGGCGCAACAAGCGGTTGCTGCCGGCGTTCAAGCCCCCGAGCGTGGCCCGGTGGCCCGGGGTGTCCAGCGTGTTCGCAGTGGTTCCGCTGATCAGCCCTGGGCTCGGGTGATCGTCAAGCTGCACGGCCCGGCCCAAAACAACCGCCCGCTGGCTTTGGCCGTCCCCTTGGGGCGGCAAACGGTGCAGCATGCCCAAGCGCTGGGTGGGCGTTTGGGCTTGGCGCTGAGCGATGGCCGCACGCTTGGGGCCGAGACCCAGTTGATCTTTGCCCAAGGCTTGAGCAGCCAAGACTTGGCGCAGCGCTTGCGTGCTGATCCAGCGGTGGCTTGGGCGGTGCCCGATCAACGGCGCTTTATCTCGGTCGCCCCCAGCGATCCGCTCTACGGGGCCGGACAGCCTGCGGGGGTGACCCCGGCGGTGGGGCAGTGGTATTTGCGCGCTCCCACCGTGGCCGAGCCCGCCGGGATCGACGTCGAAGCGGCTTGGCGTCAAGCCTTGCCCCTGTTGGCCAGCCGGCCAGCGGTGGTGGTGGCCGTGCTGGACTCTGGGGTGCGGCTTGATCATCCTGATTTCAGCGGCAAGCTGCTGGCTGGCTACGACTTTGTGGATCAGGACTACAGCGGCGCAGGCGCACCCTTGGGCACCTTCATCACCGCTGCCGACAACGATGGCTGGGACGACAACCCTTCTGACCCGGGGGATGGCGTGACCCCAGCGGAGAGTGCGTCGCCCGGCGTGCTGTTTGGCTGTACGGCGGGCGATAGCAGTTGGCATGGCACCCAAACCACCGGCATCGTCGGTGCCGCGACCGACAACAACGTGGGCATCGCCAGCGTGGCGGCCACCACCCAAGTGCTGCCCGTGCGGGTGCTGGGTAAATGTGGCGGCTGGGACAGCGACATCTTGGCCGGCATGCGCTGGGCGGGTGGTTTGACGGTGCCCGGCGTGGCGCAGAACCTTCATCCGGCCCGGGTCATCAATCTCAGCTTGGGCTCGCCGGGTGCTTGTACGGACCCCCAATCGACCGGCCCGCTGTATCAAGCGGCTGTGGCCGAGTTGCAGGCCATCGGCGTGGTGGTGGTCGCTTCGGCGGGCAATGACAGCTCGGTGGTGAATGTGCCGGCCAATTGCCCTGGGGTGATCGCTGTGGGAGCCGTGCGCCATACCGGCACCAAGGCCGGCTATGCCAGCTTGGGGCCAGAAGTGGTGGTCAGTGCCCCGGGCGGCAACTGTGTCAATGCCACCGGCACCTGCCTCTACCCCATCGTCTCGACCCTCAATTGGGGTGCGCAACTGCCCGGGGCGAACGGCTACAGCGATGGGGATTTGATGCCCGCTTTGGGCACCAGCTTCTCGGCCCCCCAAGTGGCGGGCACGGTGGCGTTGATGCTCGGTGTCAACCCAGCGTTGGATGCCACGCAAGTAGCACAGGTGTTGCGCGGCAGTGCGCGGGCTTTTCCGTCGAGTGGGGCCGATGTGGGTGTCGTGGCCTGTGCGGTACCGAGCGCCACTGCGACCGCTCAAAGCGAGTGTTATTGCACCGCCAACACCTGTGGCGGTGGTTTGCTCGACGCGGGTGCCGCTGTGCGGGACGCCTTGACGTTGCTCTCCAACCAACCGCTGGCCCGCATCGCTTTGCTGCCTTCAACCCTGCTGGTCGGCCAGAACATCGCGTTGGAGGGGGCCTATTCCATCGCGCCCGTTGGCACAACGATCCAGACCTATCAGTGGCAGATCACGGCGGGGCAGGGCACGGTGCAATGGCTGTCGCCCACCACTGTGTCGGCCCCGACCCTGCGGATCTTGTCTCCAGGGCCGTTCACGATCAGCCTCACGGTGACGGCTTCGAACGGTGCTCACCATACCGCCACGCGCAGCGGTGAAGCCGTCTTGGCGGTGGTGACAACCCCCTTGCAGCACGGCCGGATTGTCGGCATGGCCTTGGATGGCTTGGACTTGGGCCTGTTGTTGGGGGTGTTGTTGGTGGGGTGGGTCGTCCGCATGGGCAGGGTTTGGCGCGGTCAGCGGCCGCAGCTGGCCCCTGACCGCGTAACATCGCGCCCCTGAAACTTGTTCTGCCTTTCTAAAGGCTGTCCCCCTGTCGGAGTCCGTCATGAAAGACCGTGTAGCTGAGATTCAGCGTTACACCAAGGAAACCCAGATCCGCGTGCGCGTCAACCTTGACGGCACAGGTCACGCCAACTTGAAAACCGGCATCGGTTTTTTTGATCACATGCTCGATCAGATCGCGCGCCACGGCCTGATTGATCTGGATATCGAGGCCGCAGGCGATCTACACATCGACGGGCATCACACGGTTGAAGACGTCGGCATCACGCTGGGCATGGCGGTGGCCAAGGCGGTGGGCGACAAGAAGGGCATCTCGCGCTACGGCCACAGCTATGTGCCGCTCGACGAAGCCTTGTCGCGGGTGGTGATCGACCTTTCCGGGCGGCCCGGTCTGGCGATGGATGTGAAATTCACCTCCGGCATGCTCGGCGCGCTTGATACCCAGTTGGTGTTTGAGTTCTTCCAGGGTTTTGTGAATCACGCTTTGGTGAGCTTGCACGTCGATAACCTCAAGGGTCACAACGCGCATCACCAGTGTGAAACGATTTTCAAGGCCTTTGGGCGCGCCTTGCGCATGGCTCTGACGCCCGATCCACGCTCCATGGGCATGATTCCTTCGACCAAGGGAGTGCTTTGAGATGACGGCACGGACGACAGCACCGACGGCACCACGAACCGTGGCGGTGGTCGATTACGGCATGGGCAATCTGCGCTCGGTGTCGCAAGCGGTGATGCATGTGGCGCAGGACTCGGGCCTGACGGTGGTGGTGACTTCGCGTCCTGAAGACGTGCGCGCCGCCGAGCGTGTTGTGTTGCCAGGGCAGGGCGCCATGCGCGACTGCATGCGTGAGTTGCGCGATTCCGGCCTCAAAGAGGCTGTGCTCGAAGCGGCGGTGAACAAGCCCTTGATGGGCGTGTGCGTGGGCATGCAAATGCTGCTCGACCACTCTGAAGAACAAGACACCCCCGGCTTGGGCCTGATCCCCGGCCAAGTGCGGCGCTTCCGTCTGGAAGGCCAGCATCAGCCCGATGGCAGTCGCTTCAAGGTGCCGCAAATGGGTTGGAACCAAGTGCGGCAGATGGCGCATGCCCATCACGGCGGCCAAGTGCATCCGGTCTGGGCCGGGGTGCCGGACGACGCTTGGTTTTACTTCGTCCACAGCTATCACGCCTGCCCGACAAACCCCGCGCACAGCGCCGGTGAAACCGAATACGGGCTGCGATTCAGCTCAGCTGTGGCGCGAGACAACCTGTTTGCCACTCAGTTCCACCCCGAGAAAAGTGCCGAGTACGGCTTGATGCTGTATCGCAACTTCTTGGCTTGGCGGCCCTGATTGAGCCCTGAGGCTCGTTTTTTCCGTTTCTAACTCTTAACTGCTTTTTGCCATGCTCCTGATTCCGGCAATCGACCTCAAAGACGGCCAATGTGTGCGTCTCAAGCAAGGCGACATGAATGTTTCCACCACCTTTGGCGCTGACCCCGTTGCGGTGGCGCGTCGCTGGCTGGACGCGGGCGGTCGCCGCTTGCATCTGGTGGACTTGAACGGCGCTTTTGCCGGCAAGCCCGTCAACGAGCCCGCGATCAAAGGTATTTTGGCCGAGGTGGGCCGCGATATTCCCGTGCAACTGGGCGGCGGTATCCGTGATCTGGCCACCATTGAGCGCTACCTCAACATGGGCCTGCATTACGTGATCATCGGCACCGCTGCGGTCAAAGACCCGGCGTTTTTGCGTGCTGCTTGCGCCGCGTTCCCTGGCCACATCATCGTGGGCTTGGACGCCAAGGACGGCAAGGTCGCCACCGACGGCTGGAGCAAGCTCACCGACCATGACGTTGTCGATATGGGCCGCGCTTTTGAAGATGACGGCGTCGAAAGCATCATCTACACCGATATCGGCCGCGACGGCATGCTCACCGGCATCAACGTGGACGCCACCGTCAAGCTTGCCCAAGCCGTGCGCATCCCCGTGATCGCCTCCGGCGGCCTGTCCAACCTCGCCGACATCGAAGCCTTGTGCGCCGTCGAGAAAGAAGGCGTCGAAGGCGTGATCTGTGGCCGCGCCATCTACACCGGCGACCTCGACTTCGCCGCCGGCCAAAAGCGCGCCGACGAGCTCAACGG
>NZ_JBYSVC010000087.1:0-9445 GCF_057922285.1 Leptothrix toolikensis (SeqCode) | reverse complement strand
GCATTGCCGATGGGGCTGGTGCCCAGTCGAATCACGCCGCTGCCATCGACCGTGACTTGGCTGAGGGCCTTGTTGGTGCTGAGGTCGATCAAGCTGCGATCCGTGCTTTGACCCGGGGCACTGAGGACGGCATAGCTCAGACCTGAGCCATCGAGCAGCGTGGTGCTGTTGGCGTTGCCAGCCCAGCTCACGTAGGTCGGGGGAATGATCCCACCCCCGCCCGTGCTGCCACCACAGTTGTGCGACCAGCCTTGGGCCGAGACGTTCAGGATCATGTTCAGCGAGGCGGGGCTGTTGCAGCGCAGGATCAGCACGCTGCCGATCACGGCCGGCACGGAGACCAACGAGCCAAACACCGTGTTGTTGGCGTCGCTGATGCTGCCGTTGTTGATGTCGATGTGCAGGCCGCTCAGGATGGTGCTGCCGTTGTTGCTCCGGTCCACCACCGCCAAGTCGCTGCTGCGGACCATCAAGGTGCGCCCGGCCCCGTCGAGCAAGGTCGAGCCGTTGGCGTTGCCCGTCCAGTTCACATAGCTCGGTGTGGTCGTACCCCCGGTGCCTCCACCTGTGCCACCTGTGCTGGTGGTGCAGTTATGCGACCAGCTCTGCGGGGTGATGGTGAGCGTCATGTCTTGGTTGGCTGGGGTGTTGCAGCGCAGCACCACCACCGTGCTGCCGTTGGCTCCTGGCACACCCTTGACCGTGCCGATCACGCCGGTGCTGTCCGAGATGGATGCCGTGTTCGGGTCCACGCTCAGGCCACCAATCACCGCGCCGCTGCTCAGATCAATCACCGTGTGGTTCGTGGCATCGACCGCAAAGGTGTGCGGTGTGGGTTGCGCGCCGTCAAGGAGGGTCGAGCCGTTGGCGTTGTTGTTCCAGACCACATAGCGTGGGTTGGTGCCGATGGTGTTGTCTTGCGGTGCAGCGTTGCCGCCGCAGCCGCTGAGGCCCAAGGTACTCATCAGGCTGAATAGGCCAACAAGGAGATAGGTCTTCGTGAACTTCATGATGTTTTCCCATCAGGATGGGTGCGCAAAAAATCCCACAGGGCACGCGCTGCGGGTTTGGGGTGACGGGTGAGTTCTGGGCGTTCGCGGTAAAGGCGCACTTCCATGCTGACTTCAAAAGCGCGTTCATGCGCGCCCCGCCTTGGGCCGGCAGGCACCAGCCGGTGAGCGCTCAGCTCTTTGCGCACCGAACTCGACGGCAAAAAAGCCACGCCGTGCCCTTCGAGCGCCATGGCTTTGAGGCCTTCAGCCATGTCGGTTTCGTAGATTGGGTCGAGGTAAATCTGCTCACCGGCTTGCTTGAGCAACAGATCGACCAGCCGGCCCAAATACGCCCCTGAGGAATAGCCCAGAAACGGCACTCGGTCGTGGGCCGAGCCGGGCAGGGCAAAGAGCGGCAAACCCTCGCCATCAGCCTTGGCATAAGGGGCCAGCGTTTCGGTGCCGAGGCTGAGCATCTCGTAGCGCTCCGGGTTGATTTGCAGCGGCAGCGAGGCGTGGTGATAGGCCAAGAGCAGATCGCAGCTGCCTTCGGTGAGCTGCATCACTGCGTCATGGACGTTCAAGCCCACCAGCCGGCTTTTGAACGCGCCGAAGCGCTGGCGCAGATCCATCACCCAGTGCGGGAAGAAGGTGAAAGCCAGCGAGTGCGGCACGGCGAACTCGATCATGTCCTGCGCCGAAACCTGATGGCCGCGCATCAGGTTGCGCGCCGCTTGCAGGCTGCCCAGAATCTCCAGCGCCTGCGGCAACAGCGTCTTGCCCGCCGGGGTGAGCCGCGTCGGGTAGGACGAGCGATCCACCAGATCCGCGCCCGCCCACGCTTCCAAAGCCTGGATGCGGCGCGAAAAGGCCGGCTGCGTCACATGGCGCAGCTGGGCCGAGCGCGAAAAGCTGCGCGTCTCCGCCAAGCTGACGAAATCCTCAAGCCAGCGCGTTTCCATGGGGCAAGGTGTCCTCAATCGGCTGGAAGTCGGGGCCGCTCATGGGTTCGTAGGTATCACGGAACTGTCCCGATAACTCAACCAAGACACGTTGCTGGTAGGGGACAGGTGGGCGGTTGATTTTGCAGACGTGCGCTGTGATTTCTGTCGGTGCGGCATGGCAGGCCCGTACCAGATCGTCCACCAGATAGCGTGGTGCCCAACCCATCACCATGAGGTCGTCACTGCTCTGTAATTGAACGGCCATGCTGGCAACCGGGTTGTTGATCTCGAGGGCCACTCGCAAGGCTTCACCTTGGCGTAGTCGTTGTAAACGCTCCTGAGCCATCGGGTTGGCATGACGCCAGCCATGCAGGAAAAAACGGCTATGAAAGTGGCCTTTACCATCGGTTTGAATGGGTGGGAACACTTGGAGGTGATCGGTCTGGCGCATGCCTTCGCTGAGGGCTAGAACCTCCATGGGATCGGCATCTTCAGGTGTCATGGCCATCCGTTCAAGGAACGCCGGGTAATCGCTCCGCCGAGGATTCAGTAGACGGTTTTGAAACAGGGGAAACAGCTCATCGTCTTCGTAAACGCAGTCGATGTTGGGGAAGGCCATCAGCGGTGCGAAACCAGATTCTTTCTGGGCTCGACGTGCGCCCTGCGTGTACGTGAAACGATAAATACGTCGGTCTTGGGCGGCTTCAAGCCGACCGATGGGATACCAAGCCCGCGAGGGCTGCCCGCTGTTGGGGTGCTGCTGCGCGGCCTGCCAAGCGAGGAAAAGCGTTTTCATGTTGGAGCCGATGTCAGTCTGTCGAGTGTGTGGCCGAGCAACGCTTGCGCGAAGCGCCTCGATTCGGGGGCAATGACTTGATCGGGAATCCTATCCACGACAACCATCAGGGCCTTTTTGTCAAGGCCAGCCAACTTGTCACGCCACGGGGCGAAGTATGCAGGCCAGCGCGTCATGGCGGCTATCGCGAGTTCTAGGGGATTGGCTCCCTTTTTGTCCATTTTGTTTTGATATATCCCCCCTTCACCGCGTTCTGCATACCAAGCAACACGCCCGTTTTTAACCGTGCTGGGTTGGGCTAACCACTGGCCCAGACGGGAAGGCGGTTCGTTACGTGCCAGACAAGATGCGTGGTCAAAGCTGGGAGCCATGCACTGGTGAATGCCATCAGCCATGCTGGTGCGGCGGAGCACGGCCCAGTTCTCGTGATGCCTGTCCGTGTTGAGGATGAGCGCGTCCAAGACCAAGTAGCCTGCAAAGGCCACGAGCGCATCGTGACGAGCACGCTCCTCGGTGAAGACTGCATGGATGCCACGGATCACATTGGACAGAGTGTGATCAGACTGCTGGTGTTGTTTATCTCGGTCATAGCCGGTGACACAACCGGCAAGAATATCGTTGCCATGGACCAACTCCGTATCGTCCTTGGCCAGTGCGTCAAAGCGGCGACTGATGGCACCCCAAGCGCCGTCGAGTCGGGCTAATTCGACCTGCGCATGCGGCACACCCAATAGGGCGGCCGCTTCTGCGCCAACTTTTTCGGCCCAGTGCTCCCCGGTGATTTGTCCTGCGCTTTCGCGGGAATACTTGAACAGCCATGGCTCGGTGTCCCCTGGCACATCGACCCAGCATTTGCTCTTGCTTCCCATCTGTTCATCGCTGCGGAGCCAAGTGACTTCAATTTCAACAATCGCGAAATCTTCAAGATGCTCAAGCCAGCGCGTTTCCATGGGGCAAGGTGGTCGGCGTAGGGGCGGTGAATGGGGTGGATGCTGCGGCGGCTGGGTCGCTGGGGTGACTGCTGCCGCTGTTTTGCAAGCGCCACATCTTGGCGTAGCGGCCGTCTTGCAGCAGCAGGGCTGCGTGCGCACCGCGCTCGATGATGCGGCCGTTTTCCATCACCAAGATCTCGTGAGCGTTGACCACGGTCGAGAGCCGGTGGGCGATCACCAAGGCGGTTTTGCCTTGGGCCGCGCTGGCCAGCTCAGTTTGGATGGCGCGTTCGTTGGCCGAGTCGAGCGCGGAGGTCGCCTCGTCAAAGATCAGGATCGGCGGGTTTTTCAGCAAGGTGCGGGCGATGGCCACGCGCTGCTTTTCACCGCCCGAGAGCTTGAGCCCGCGCTCGCCCACCATCGTGTCGTAGCCCTTGGGCTGAGCGAGGATGAAGTCGTGGATGTGCGCGGCCCGGGCCGCAGCTTCGATGTCGGCGCGCGTGGCATCAGCGCGGCCATAGCCGATGTTGTAGCCCACCGTGTCGTTGAAGAGCACGGTGTCTTGGGGGACGATGCCGATGGCGCGGCGCAGGCTGTCTTGGGTGACGCTGCGGATGTCTTGGCCGTCGATGGTGATGCGGCCCGCCCGGGCGGCATCTTCAGCGCTTTGGCTGCTGCGGCCCACGTCGTAGAAGCGGTACAGCAGCCGCGCCAGCGTGCTCTTGCCCGAACCCGAGGCCCCAACCACCGCCACGGTCTTGCCGCCGGGAATCTCAAAATCGACGCCGTGCAAAATCTCGCGCCCCTGCTTGGGGTCGGGGTCGTAGCCAAAGCGCACGTTCTCAAAGCGCACCGTGCCTTGGCTGATCTGCAACGCCGGGGCACCGGGCAGGTCAGCGATTTCGCGGTCACGTTCCAGCAGGCTGAACATGCGGTCGAGGTCGGTCAGGCTTTGTTTGACCTCGCGGTAGAGCACGCCCAAGAAGTTGAGCGGGATGTAGAGCTGGATCAGCAGCGCGTTGATCATCACCAAGTCGCCCAAGGTGACGCGGTGATCGACCACGCCTTGGGTGGCGCGCCAGAGCATGGCGATCAAGCTGGTGGCGATCACCAACTGCTGGCCGGCATTGAGCAGCGAGAGGCTTTCTTGCGACTGGATCGAGGCCTTGCGGTAGGCGTCGAGCCCTTCGTCGTAGCGCTTGGCTTCAAAGCGCTCGTTGTTGAAGTACTTGACGGTCTCGTAGTTGAGCAGCGCGTCGATGGCGCGCGAATGGGCTTTCGAGTCCAGCTCGTTCATGCGTCGGCGGAACTGGGTGCGCCACTCGGTGACCGTGATGGTGTAGACGCCGTAGGCCAGCAGCGCGGCCAAGGTGATCCAGACGTAGCCAGCGTCAAAGCGGGTGCCGAGCAAGGTGAGCACCAGCCCCAGCTCAATCAAGGTCGGGATGATGGTGAAGATCGAATACGACACCAGCGATTGCAGCGCTTTGGTGCCGCGCTCAATGTCGCGGCTCATGCCGCCGGTTTGCCGGTCGAGGTGAAAGCGCAGGCTCAGGGCGTGCAGGTGGTTGAAGGTCGAAAGCGCCAGCTCACGCGCTGCGCCGTGGGTGGCTTTGGCAAAGATCCACTCACGCAGTTCGGTAAACACCGTGGTCGCCAGTCGCAGCCCGGCGTAGCCCAGCAGCAAGCTGATGGGCACCACCAAGACAGCGCGTGGGTCGCTGATCGGGATGGCGAGTTCATCGACCAAGTGCTTGAGCAGCAGCGGCACGCTCACATTGGCCAGCTTGGCACCGACCAAAAACAGCAGCGCCGCCGCCATGCGCCAGCGGTAGGGCCAGAAGTAGGGCACCAGCTTGCGCAGGGTCTGTATGTCGCTGCGGGGCAGGGCACCGGCCGACATCGGCGGCGCATCGGAGACGGGGTGAAGGCGCATCGTGAAAGAATCCAAAAAAACTTCTGCACATCATGAACGATCAGCCTGCAACTTCCATCGCACCGCCCATCGCACCCCGTTTAGGCGGTGATCCCATCGGCCTGCCCACCGACATGAATCTGGTGCTGCGCGTCATGCCCATGCCGGCGGACGCCAACCCCAACGGCGACATTTTTGGCGGCTGGATCATGGCCCAAGTCGATCTGGCTGGCGCTGTGCTGCCCATGCGCTTGGCTCGGGGCCGCATCGCCACCGTGGCTGTCAACCAGTTCATCTTCAAGCAGCCGGTCTCGGTGGGCGACTTGCTCAGCCTCTACGCCCGCGTCGAGCGCATCGGCAAAACCTCCATCACCGTGCGGGTCGAAGTCTGGGCCGAACGCAACTTGCCCAGCCCCCACGTCGTCAAAGTCACCGAAGCCAACCTCACCTACGTCGCCATCGACAGCCAAGGCAACCCCCGGGTGTTTCCGAGGGATTGATCTCACTGCACCTTCGCTGGATTTCGTGGTGTTGTTGAGGGGGGTGTGGATGGTGTTGGCTGCGTCAGGCCACCGGACCCAATGTTGGCCCCTGCGGGGGCGTGGCTCATCAGGGCGATCATGCCGATGAAGAGCACGCCGTCGAGGCCCAGTGTGATGGGGGTGAGCAGCCAGCGAACAGTGGTTTCTCGGGATGTCAGGGCGGTGCGAACCGTCACTTGCGCGTTGTGCGCGAAGAAGCCTTGGCCTTTGGGGGCTGTGATGCCGTTGGCGATGTAGACGCCGCCGCCCAGCATGCCGTAGTGCCCACGCGTCTCACCTGATCCATCGGTGGACGGGGTGGCCAAGCGGTAGCCGCAACGGATGGCTTGTTTCTCATCGACGTTGATCATCCCCAACTCCAGCGTTGGACGCGGCTCGGAAGCGGGCTGGCGACGCCACGCAGCGATCTCTGGGGTGGTTTCGAAGAGGTAGTGATGCTGATCGCTCAGCACCGCCAGCGTGGCTCCGTCCTCCGACAACAGCACGCTTTGGATCTGTTCCGTGGAGACGCTCGGCTCAAACAAGGCCGCCGTCAGGCAGCCCGACAGCAGCGAGCCGCTCGTCAAAGCCGCCCCACCCATCAAGCCATAGCGCATCAGTTGTCGGCGGTTGGGGGTCATGGTGTTTCCTTGGATGGGTGGCCCGTTCGTTCTACACCGTTATATCTCTACCGTTCATGCTGAGCCACCCCCACCCGTTCGGGCTGAGCTTGTCGAAGCCAGCGTGTGGCACAACACGGCCCTTCGACCGAGCTCAGGGCGAACGGGGGATGGGTCGGGCGAGGCCAGGGGTGAGGGCTCGTGTCAGGGGTTCACACCCCCGCCGCCTGCTCGTCCGCGTGGTAGCTGGAGCGCACCAGCGCGCCGACGGTGGCTTTGCTGAAGCCCATGGCTTTGGCTTCGGCCTCGAACATCTTGAAGGTGTCGGGATGCACGTAGCGGCGCACGGGCAGGTGGTGGCCGCTGGGGGCGAGGTATTGGCCGATGGTGAGCATGTCGATGCCGTGGGCGCGCATGTCGCGCATCACGTCCAAGATCTCTGCGTCGGTTTCGCCCAAGCCAACCATCAAGCCGCTCTTGGTCGGCACGTTGGGGTGCAGGGCCTTGAATTTTTTGAGCAGGTTCAGGCTGAAGGCGTAGTCGGAGCCGGGCCGGGCTTCCTTGTACAGACGCGGGGCGGTTTCCAGGTTGTGGTTCATCACATCGGGCGGCGCGGCCTTGAGGATCTCCAGCGCGCGCTCGTCGCGGCCCCGGAAGTCGGGCACCAAGATCTCGATGCGGGTCTGGGGCGAGAGCTCACGAATCTTCTGGATGCAGGCCACGAAATGCCCGGCACCGCCGTCGCGCAGATCGTCGCGGTCCACGCTGGTGATGACGACGTATTTGAGCTTCAGCGCCGCGATGGTTTTGGCGAGGTTTTCGGGCTCGTTCACGTCCAGCGGGTCTGGCCGGCCGTGGCCGACGTCGCAGAACGGGCAGCGCCGGGTGCATTTGTCGCCCATGATCATGAAGGTCGCCGTGCCGCTGCCAAAGCATTCGCCGATGTTTGGGCAGGAGGCTTCTTCGCAGACGCTGTGCAGCTTGTGCTCGCGCAAGATTTGCTTGATCTCATAAAAGCGCGTGCTGGGCGAGCCGGCCTTGACGCGGATCCAGTCGGGCTTTTTGAGCGTTTCATGGGGCTCGGCCGGCACGATCTTGATGGGGATGCGTGCGGTCTTGGCCTCGGCCTTTTGCTTGACGCTGGGGTCGTAGGGGGTGTGTTCAGTGCTCATGGGGTTCAAGGGTTGGATGTCTTGGCTCAAGGGCGAAGCAGGGCGCAGAGGCGTTGGCCGAGGCGTTGGGCGGCCTCGTCCCACGTGGTGTTGACACCCAGGCTGGCCAAGTCGAGGGTGGGCAGGCCGGCGTAGCCGCAAGGGTTGATGCCTTGGTAGGGGGCTAAGTCCATGGCGACGTTCAGCGCTAAACCGTGATAGGTGCAGTGGTTGCTGACTTTGACGCCCAAGGCGGCGATCTTGCCCATCCCAGAGAGCGGGTCCGTCGGATCGTGTGCATCCTTGATGCGCACATAGATCCCCGGCGCACCCCGCACGCGCTGCCCGGCCAGCCCATAGCTGTCGAGCACTTGGATGGCGGCTTGTTCTAGGCGAAAGACATATTCCTTGACGTAGATGCCCAGGCGCTTCAGGTCGATCAGTGGGTAGGCCACCACTTGGCCGGGCCCGTGGTACGTCACTTGGCCGCCGCGATTGGTTTGAAGCATGGGGATGCCAGCGTTGATCAGCACATGCTCGGGCTTGCCCGCCACCCCTTGGGTGTAGACCGGCTCGTGCTCGCAGAGCCAAATCTGATCGGGTGTACCGGGCGTGCCGGGCTGGCGGGTTTCGGTGAAACGCCGCATCGCCTCGATGCAGGGTTCGATGGGGGTGCGGCCCAGCACCCGAAGGTCGATGGCGGGAATCGAAGAAGACATGGGCGTGATTGTCGGCTTAGATGGTTGGTTTAAGCGCGGTGTGTTCGCCGCGCTTGCCAAGCCCGCCAAGCGCGTACCCCCAGCAAGCCGCCCAAGATCGCACCATAAATCAGCACCTCGCCCCAGCGATGCTTGCTGGCGCGCACCCAGAAAAAATGCAGCATCGCCAGCGGCGCGATCAGGTAGATCACTTGATGTAGCCTGCGCCAGCGCGCTGCGCCCAATGCTTTGATCGCGCGGTTGAAGGAGGTCGCAGCCAGCGGCAGCAGCAGCAGCAAGCAGGCAAAGCCCACCAGCGCGAATGGGCGCTTGCTCAGATCTCGGCTGATGGCGTCGAGCTCAAAACCCATGTCGAGCCAGGCGTAGGCCAAGCCGTGCAGCACGGCGTAGAAGAAGGTGTAGAGCCCCAACATGCGCCGCAGCCGCGCCCACTCCGCCCGCCCCGTCCACCAGCGCAGTGGTGTGATGAGCAACACCACGCACAAGAACCGCAAGGTCCACAACCCCGTGGCCCGCAACAGCGCCTCCGCCGGATTGGCCCCCAACTGGTTGAGCGCCGCCGCACTGAACAGCCAGATCAACGGCCCAAGGGCGAGGACAGCGATCAGCGGTTTGGTGGCGGGGTGAAGGAGGGGATGGCGGGGTGTCATGGTGGCGTGGTTGCGCAGGGCTGACCCGGCCTCAAAAACTGCCCTTCAAATCCATTCCCGCATACATCTGCCCGACTTGGGCTTCGTAGCCGTTGAACATCAGGGTGGTGCGTTTGCGGCTGAAGAGGCCGTCTTCGCCGATGCGGCGTTCGGTGGCTTGGCTCCAGCGGGGGTGATCGACGTTGGGGTTGACGTTGGAATAGAA
>NZ_JBYSVC010000086.1:0-9519 GCF_057922285.1 Leptothrix toolikensis (SeqCode) | reverse complement strand
GCCCGTTTGGGTTTGATCTTCCTCGACGTCAAACGCGCCGCCGACAGCATCAGCAAGATCATCTAAGCCGCACAGGCCCCCTTGTGCGGGCTTGTCTCCGTCGCGCTTTGACAACACAAGCCCTCACGGTCGAGAGTTATTTGGCTTATTCCCTTGAAACGGTGCTTCACGTTACCGTTTCAAGCCCACGCCCTCGGAGCCTATGTTCAAGTCCGAGATTGACGTCACCCTTCGCCGAAGCTCGCGCTCAACTCGGCAGCGTCTGAACCCGTTCCTTACCTCTCTTTGAAAGAGCTTTGCCATGCGTGCAGACGTTCTGAATTCCATCCTCAGCGAACTCAACGGCTCGACCGCCGACATTGAAGCCTCCGCTGTTCTCTCCACCGACGGCTTGATGATGGCCTCCTTGCTGCCGGCCAGCATGGACGAAGACCGTGTGGGTGCCATGAGTGCTGCCATGCTTTCCTTGGGCGACCGCACGGCGCGTGAGCTGGCCCGGGGCGAGCTGGAGCAAGTGCTGATCAAAGGTCAGCGCGGCTACGTGCTGATGGTCCACGCCGGCCAAGACGCCGTGGTCACGGTGTTGCTCAAGGCCAACGCCCGTTTGGGTTTGATCTTCCTTGACGTCAAACGCGCGGCCGACAGCATCAACAAGATCATCTAAGCCGGCGTTCAGCGCTGGCGCTGCTTCATGGCCGGGGTAGTATCCACGGCCATGAAACCCTTGCAAACCGCTGTTGTTGCCACGGCCTTCGCCGCCGCCTTGGCGCTGCTCGCCGCTTGTGGCGGCAGCAACCCTCCTGCCCTAGGCCCCGTCACTGATCGTGCCAGTGCTGGGGCGCGCTGGGATGCCACGCCGCACCGCAACTACCAGTTCACGCTGCGCACGACTTGCTTTTGTCTTCCAGAGGAAGACATTGTGATGAAAGTGCGCAATGGTCTGTGGGCCTCCGCGACCTACACCCCCAGTGGTCAAGCCGTGCCTGCCACGCGCCTCGCCAGCTTGCCCACCACCGTGGATGCATTGCTGGCACGCATCGACCAAGCGAGCGCACGCCCCGCAGCGGTGTTGACCGTCACCTACAACCCCAACGTGGGCTACCCCCAGTCGATCTACATCGACTGGGTGCAGAACATGGTTGACGATGAGTTCACCTACACGGTGACCCACTTCACGCTGCTTTGAGGGTGATGAGACAGCGTTGGATCTTCGCCGTCTTACTGCCGCTGCTCGCGCTGGGCGTGCAAGGGCTGTTCTGGGATGCGATCCAGCCCTTCGCCTGGTTTTTGTTTTTCCCCGCAGTTTTTTTCAGCGCTTCCATCGGCGGACTCTGGGGCGGGTTACTCGCCACGGTGTTGTCTGTCGTTTTGGCCAAGTGGTTTTTCATTCCTGTGATCGGCTCTTTGGTGCCTGCGCAGCCGATGACATGGGTGTCGATGGCGATGTTTTTGGCCATGGGCGTGCTGTTCAGTGTGTTCCATCACCGCTTGCAACAGGCTCGGCTGGCGACTGAAAAAGCCCTGCGCGATGTCAGTGCCGCCAAGGAAGAGATCACCCAGCTTTACGAGAAAACGCGCGAGCTCGACGAGCTTAAAACGCAGTTTTTTGCCAATGTCAGCCATGAGCTGCGCACCCCGCTGACGCTGATCTTGGGGCCGAGCGAGCAGTTGTTGCGTCAACTGGGCCCCGACGATATGGGCCGCCGCGAGCTGGAAGTGATTGGACGCAATGCTCGGCTGCTCTATCGCCATGTCTCGGATTTGCTGGATGTCGCCAAGCTCGAAGCCGGGCGCATGGTGCTGCACTACAACGCCGCCGATTTGGCGTATTTGGTGCGTCTCACGGCCGCGCATTTCGAGGGCGTGGTGATGGAGCGGCGCATTGCGCTGCGCTTGCAGTTGCCGCCGACCTTGCCGGTTCAGGTGGACAGCGAAAAGATCCAGCACGTCTTGCTCAACTTGTTGTCCAACGCCTTCAAGTTCACCCCCGAAGGCGGTTTGATCACGGTCTTGGTGATGCGGGATGGCAGCGATCCCGCCCAAGCTGTCATCACGGTGCAAGACAACGGGCCAGGTGTACCCGAGGCCTTGCGTGAGGTGATCTTTGAGCCTTTTCATCAAGGTGAGGGCGGTTCGACCCGACGTTTTGGGGGGACCGGCTTGGGGTTGGCCATCGTGCGCGATGTGGTGCGCCTGCATGGCGGTACGGTCCAGGCTGAAGAAGCGCCGGGCGGTGGCGCGCTGTTCACCCTGCATTTGCCGGTGAACGCCCCGGTGGGCACGTTGATGGATGCAATGGCCGTGCCTTTGGATAGCCAACTCGACCGCCAAGCGATTGAGGAGTTGCATCCCAGACACGGCATCGCGCCCATCACGGCAGTGGCGGCTGCGGGTATCCCCGCGTCGTCTGAGTTGCCCTGTGTGCTGGTGGTTGAAGACAACCCGGACATGAACGACTACGTGGCCCAAGCGCTGGTGCGGCTCTACCGGGTCGAGACGGCTTTCGATGGTCGCCAAGGTTTGGACAAGGCGCTGAACTTGCGCCCTGACTTGATTTTGTCGGACGTGATGATGCCGGTGATGAGCGGCGAGGCCATGGTGGCAGCGATCCGCCAACATCCTGAGCTGATCGACGTCCCCATCGTGATGCTCACGGCCAAGGCCGACGATGCGCTGCGTTTGAAGCTGTTGCAGTCGGGGGTGCAGGACTACATCGCCAAACCCTTTTCGGTCGAGGAGCTGCAAGCGCGTGTGGCCGGCTTGGTGGCATCAAGGCGGCAGACGGTGACTGAACTGCGCCGCAGTGAACAGACCTACCGCACGCTGATCCAGAACATGCTGGGCGGTTATGCCCATTGCCGGATGGTCTACGTACACGGTGTGGCGGTGGATTACGTGTATCTCGAAGTCAACGCCGCCTTCAAGGCGATCACCGGCCTGACCGATGTGGTGGGTCGGCGTGTGAGTGAGGTGATCCCTGGCTACGTTCAAGCCAACCCGGAGTCGATGGCGGTGTTTGGTGGTGTGGCCCTGACGGGCCAGCCCCGTCGTTGGGAGCATCAGCTCGACGCTCTGGAGCGTTGGTACGACTTTTCGATCTATTGCCCGGCCCCGGGCGAGTTCATCGTGCTGAGCGAAGACATCAGTGAGCGCAAGCGCATGGAGGCCCAACTGGAGCTGCATCGTCATCAGCTCGAAGAGCGGGTGGTGCAGCGCACCCGCCAATTGGCCGAGGCCAAGGAAGCCGCCGAAGCAGCAACCCACGCCAAAAGCGCTTTCTTGGCCAACATGAGCCACGAGATTCGCACACCCATGAACGCCATCCTTGGCATCGCGCACCTGATGCGCCGCAGCGGCTTGACGGCCAAGCAAGCCCGGCAGCTCGACAAAATCGACACCGCTTCCAGCCACTTGCTGGGCGTGATCAACGACATCCTTGATTTCTCACGCATCGAAGCGGGCAAGTTGACGCTGGAAAAGACCGATTTTGTGCTGGGCGCTTTGCTCGACAACGTTGCGTCGATGATTCGGCCGCAGTTGCTCGGCAAGGGGCTGGCCCTCGACGTGGAGCGCGACGCAGTGTTTGTCGATGGCCAAGACGTGCCCAACGTGTTGATGGGTGACCCGGTGCGGCTGTCACAGGCGCTGCTGAACTATCTGGGCAATGCCATCAAGTTCACGGAGAACGGCCGCATTGTTTTGCGCGTGCTCGGGGATGAACAAGGCCTTGGCTCGGTGCGTTTGCGTTTTGAGGTGCGCGATACCGGCATTGGCATTGCGCCGGAACGTCTGACCCTGTTGTTCGAGGCCTTTGAGCAGGCGGACAGCTCCATCACTAGGCGCTACGGGGGGACGGGCTTGGGCTTGGCGATCACGCGGCGGCTGGCTCAGCTGATGGAGGGTGAGGCGGGGGCCAGCAGCACGCCGGGCCAAGGCAGTACGTTTTGGTTCACAGCCCGATTCGGTATCAGCCATCGCAGTGCCGATGAGTTGCGGCGCAATGCCATGTTTGCCGCAGAGCGCACGCTGGGCGGCCGCCACAGCGGTGCGCGCATCTTGTTGGCCGAGGACAACGCGATCAACCAAGAAGTGGCGGTCGAGTTGTTGCGCGCTGCCGGTTTGGACGTGGATGTGGCCAGTGATGGCCAAGAGGCCGTGCGTTGTGCCGGGCAAACCGCCTACGACTTGATCCTGATGGATATGCAGATGCCGGTGCTCGACGGGCTGGAAGCGACGCGGCGGATCCGGCTTTTGCCTGGACAAATGCGCCTGCCGATTCTGGCCATGACCGCCAATGCTTTTGAGGAAGACCGCCAGCGCTGCATGGATGCGGGCATGAATGACTTCATCGCCAAGCCCGTCAACCCCGAAAAACTCTATGCCACCTTGGCCAAGTGGTTGCCAGAAGGCGTGCCACAAGAGCCGGCAGCGACCACCACGCTCAGCAAGGTCATCAAGGTATTGCCCGATATTTCTGGCCTGGATACACGCGGTGCTGTGGCCCGTTTGGGGGGGCAGGTGGATACCTATGTGCGGCTGTTGGGCTTGTTTGCGCAGCAGCAGGGCGAAGCGGCGGAGTCGATTCGGCACCATTTGGCCGCCGGTGATTTGGACGGCGCGCGGCGTTTGGCGCATTCACTCAAAGGGGTGGCGGGGAACTTGGGGGTCGAAGCCGTCGCTGCCGATGCCGCCGCCTTGGAGGCCAGCTTGCGCACGCTCAACGAGGCGGATCCGCCTGAGCCGCATCTGCATGCGCTGGCCTTGAGCCTCACCCCACTGGTGGCGCAGATCAAACGGTGCCTACCGCCCGAGGGCGTCTTGGCTTCCTTGCCCGAGCCCAAGGAGGTGGTTGCCCACGTCATGGAGCCGCTGCATTTGCTCGAAGTGGGCGACTTCCAAGCCCATGAGTACTTTGAGCGCCACGCCATGGCCCTGACCACCTACTTGGGGGCTGATCATGCTGCCATGCAGCAACATCTACAGCGTTACCAGTACCCTCAGGCTATCGACGTGTTGAAGCGCCATCAAGATCCCCAGGAATCCACCCCATGAGCATCGACCATCCACCGCTAACCCTGGATACCTTGCTGATCGTGGACGACGATCCGGAGAACATCGCTGTCTTGGCCAGCTTGTTGCGGCCGTATTACCGCCTGCGGGTGGCCACCGAGGGGGTGGAAGCCTTGCGCATCGCTGCCAGTCAGCAACCCGATCTGATCTTGCTGGATGTGCTGATGCCCGATATGGATGGCTACGCGGTGCTGGCCCGTTTGCAGGCTGAGCCCAGCACCCAGGCCATTCCCGTCGTTTTCGTCACGGGGTTGGTCAACGCTGAGGATGAAGAGCGCGGCTTGGCGCTCGGCGCGGTGGACTACATCATCAAACCGTTTCGCCCGGCCATCGTCCGCGCCCGTATCCACACCCAACTTGAACTCAAGCATGCCCGGGATCGCTTGCAGCATCAGAACGAGCACCTTGAAGCCGAGGTGTCTCGGCGCTTGAAGGAAATTTTGGTGCTGCAAGACGTCAGCATCCTGGCGCTGGCCCATTTGGCCGAAACACGGCATCCCGAGACCGGCAATCACCTGCGCCGCACGCAAGGCTATGTGCGGCTGCTGGCGCGCCTTTTGTTGGACCATCCGCGCTACGGCACGCAGCTTGATGCACGCAGTGTCGAGCTGCTGGCTAAATCGGCACCCCTGCATGACATCGGCAAGGTGGGCATCCCCGATCACATCTTGCTCAAGCCGGGCAAGCTCAATGCTGAAGAGTGGGTGATCATGAAAACCCATGCTCGGCTGGGTTCTGAGGCGCTTGAGCATGCTGAGCGTGATGCCGAAGGGCCGGTCCCTTTTCTGGCCCATGCCAAGGACATCGCCCATTACCACCACGAAAAATGGGATGGCAGCGGCTATCCCGAGGGTTTGGCCGGCGAGGCGATTCCGCTCTCGGCCCGCTTGATGGCGTTGGCGGATGTGTTCGATGCCCTGATTTCCAAACGTGTTTACAAAGCCGCCATGAGCTATGACGAGGCGCGCAACCTCATCAAAGCCGACAGCGGGCTGCACTTCGATCCGGTCATCGTTGCGACCTTTCTCCAGGCTTTTGAGCAGTTTGTGGCCATCGCTGAACGGCATCGTGATCCGGATAAGTTATCCACAGGCTCCGACCAGCCTGTGTAAAAGTAGGCACCTTCTCCACATTAGCCTTGGATAACTCTGTGCATAAGCTTGGGATAGATGCTGCAAGCCCCTGTTTTTAAACAGCTTTTACTAGAGTGCTCACGAATGCAGCAGATCGCTCATTACCTGCCCACCATGAACATCAAGAAGCTTCTTCTCCCCCTTCTCTTGGCCAGTCTGGTCGCGGGCGCTGTCCTCTGGTCGTTGCGCTCGCCCGCCGGGGTGTCGCCGGCGGCTGCACCGGCTGTCAAACCGCCCCAAGGTGTGAGCATGGGCATGGCCCAGCAGCGGGATGTGCCGGTGGTGGTCGAGGCCATCGCGATGGTCGAGTCGCCGAACAGCGTCGATATCCGCCCGCAGACCACCGGGGTGGTGCAGCGTGTGGCCGTGCGCGATGGTCAAAGCGTGCGCAAGGGCGAGGTGCTCTTTGGGCTGGAAGATCGCACTGAGCGCGCCAATCTCGACAAGGCGCGTGCCCAGCTCGCGCGTGACCGTGCCAGCCTGCATGACCTAGAGCGCCAGCTCCAGCGCTCGCAAGACTTGTTGGCGCGCCAGTTCATCGCCCAAAGTGCCATGGACAGCGTTCAAACCCAAACTGAGTTGCAGCAAGCCGCAGTGCAGGGCAGTGAAGCGGCCGTGCGCGCCAGCGAGATCGCTTTGACGGATACCGTCTTGCGTGCCCCACTGAGCGGTCGCTTGGGCGCGCTGCATGTCACGGTGGGCAGCTTGGTGCAGCCGACCGGGGTGGTGATGGTCACCTTGAGCCAGATGGAGCCGGTCGCTTTGAGTCTGGCGGTGCCTGAGCGTTATCTGGCCGGTTTGCAAACCCTGTTGGCGGGCGCTCAGACCCCGAGCGTCAGCGTGGTGGGGCCAGTGCTGGCTTCTGGGATGCCCGCACCCGCTGGCCCGGTGACCTTCATCGACAACGCGGTGGATTCAGCCACCGGCACGGTGCGCATCAAGGCCACGGTGCCCAACCCAGGCCAAGCGATGCTGCCGGGTCAATCGGTGCCGGTGCGACTGAGCTTACGGGTGCTCAAAAACGCCGTGGT
Source organism: Leptothrix toolikensis (SeqCode) (assembly GCF_057922285.1). NCBI lineage: Bacteria > Pseudomonadati > Pseudomonadota > Betaproteobacteria > Burkholderiales > Sphaerotilaceae > Leptothrix > Leptothrix toolikensis (SeqCode). The sequence continues at coordinate 2,285 of NZ_JBYSVC010000086.1, read as the reverse complement.
GATCGCGCAGGCCGCCATCATCCAGCGTGGCCAAGAACGGCAGGTTTATGTGATGGCCTTGGACGGCACAGCGCAGCTGCGCAGCATCAAGGTGCTTCAGCCGTTGGGCGACATGGTGGCCGTTGAAGGGGTTCAGGCGGGTGAGCGGGTGGTGGTCGAAGGCAAGCAGAACTTGCGCCCTGGCCAAGCGATCAAAGACTTGCCGGCTGCTCCGGGTGCTGCCGCTTCCGGAGCCTCACGATGAATTTCACCGAGCATTTCATCCGCCGTCCGGTGATGACGGTGTTGCTCAATCTGGCCATCGTGTTGGCCGGTTTGGTGGCACTGGGCAAGATCCCGGTCGCCGCTTTGCCCAGCTACAACACGCCGGTGATTCAAGTCAGCGCGGCGCTGCCTGGGGCCAGCCCGGACACCATGGCCAGCTCGGTGGCGTTGCCGCTGGAGAAGCAGTTTTCGACCATCCCGGGGCTGGCGACCATCAGCTCCACCAATACGCTGGGGCAGACCTCGGTGGTGTTGGAGTTTGAGTCGAGCCGCAACATCGATGCGGCGGCGGTGGACGTGCAAGCGGCGCTGTTTCGCGCTCAGCGCACGCTGCCGACCGAAATGACCACGCCGCCGTCCTATCGCAAGGTCAATCCGGCCGATGCGCCGGTGCTGATTTTGGCCTTGACCTCGCCCTCGATGGCCTTGTCGGAGCTGAACGAATTTGCTGAGAACCTGATCGCCCCGAGCCTTTCGACCATCGACGGCGTGGCGCAAGTGGCGATCTTTGGCCAAAAGCGCTACGCGGTGCGCATCAAGGTCCATCCCGATGCCTTGGCCGAGCGCAATCTGAGCTTGGACGAGTTGCGCGCCATCCTTGGCAGTGCCAACGCCAATACGCCGGTGGGTGTGCTCGAAGGCCCGCGTCAAACCTTGACCGTCCAAGCGAACCGCCCCTTGGCGAGCGCACGTGAGTTTGGCCAGTTGATCGTCGCCAGCCGCAACGGCGCGGTGGTGCGCCTGCGCGATGTGGCGGATGTGCAAGACAGCGTCGAAATCATCAAGAGCGCCTCGCGTTACAACGGCGAGCTTTCCATCAACTTGGCCGTGCTGCGCCAGCCCGACGCCAACACCGTGCAGGTGGTGGACCGGGTGCGGGCGCTGCTGCCGCGTTTTGCGGCACAGCTGCCGGGCTCGGTGGTGATCACGCCCTTCAACGACCGCTCCATCTCGATCCGCGACGCCTTGCACGACGTGAACCTCACGCTGGCGCTGACCATCGTGCTGGTGGTGCTGGTGATCTTTCTTTTCTTGCGCCGCATGGTGGCCACCTTGATCCCGGCGTTGTCGCTGCCGGTGTCGCTCATCGGCGCGCTGTCGCTGCTTTATCCCCTCGGCTACAGCTTGGACAACGTCTCGCTGCTGGGTCTGACCTTGGCGGTCGGGCTGGTGGTCGATGACGCCATCGTCATGCTGGAAAACATCGTGCGTCACGTCGAAGACGGCATGGCACCCTTTGAAGCTGCCATCAAAGGCGCGCGTGAGATGTCATTCACGATCTTGTCGATCTCGATCTCGCTGGTGGCGGTGCTGATCCCGATCTTCTTCATGCCGGGCGTGATCGGTTTGCTGTTCCATGAATTTGCGGTGGTGGTCGGCTTGTCCATTCTGGTCTCGGCCTTGGTGTCACTCACCTTGGTGCCGATGCTGGCCAGCCGTTTTCTCTCGGTGCATACCTCATCCACCCATGGTTCTTCGGCCTCGGAGGCCTCCGCGCTGGGCCGCTGGTTTGAGCGCGGTTTTGCCGCTTTGCTGCGCGGTTACGGCCGCACGTTGGACGTGGCCTTAGCGCATCGCCGCTGGGTGCTGGTGGGGGCGCTGGGTACGTTTGTACTCACGGTGGTGTTGTTCATCGAAAGCCCCAAAGGCTTCTTCCCCGAAGAGGACATGGGCCTGATCCAAGTCACCACCGAAGCGGCCGAGGACATCGCCTTTCCCGCCATGCAAGCCTTGCAGACGCGGGTAGCCGCCATCTTTGAACAAGACCCGGCCGTGCAGGCGGTGGGCTCGTTCATGGGTGGAGGGGGTCCGAGTTCTGCGACGCAAAACACAGGGCGGCTCTTTATCACCTTGAAACCTCGCAGTGAGCGGCCTTCGATGGCCAAAGTGACCGAGGGTTTGCGCAAGAAGTTCGCCGCCATTCCTGGCATCGCGGTCTACATGCGCCCGGTGCAGAACTTGCAGCTCGGTGGGCGCGCCAGCAAGAGCCGCTATCAGTACACCTTGCAAAGCGTGAGTGC
>NZ_JBYSVC010000085.1:0-9614 GCF_057922285.1 Leptothrix toolikensis (SeqCode) | reverse complement strand
GCGATCATCGTCAACATCGACCGCAAGACCCGCTCCATCCAACTGTCCATCAAGGCCAAGGATGTCGTGGAACAGCAAGAAGTGATGCAACGTTTGGCGGCCGATAACCGCGAAAACGCCGGCACCACCAGCCTGGGCGCGCTGCTCAAGGCCAAGTTTGATCAGAACCATTGATCTGACTTGAACGCTGTGCAAGAAGAAGCTGCCTTGATCACCTCGGTGTTGTCATGACCCGTTCTGAGCTGGTTGCTTTGCTGTCCGACGAGTTCGGACAGCTGCCTCATCGTGATGTCGAGCTGGCTGTCCGGGCCATGCTCGAGGCGATGGGGGATGCGCTGGCCGAAGGCCATCGCATCGAGATCCGGGGCTTTGGCAGCTTCTCTGTGACCCACCGCCCTTCGCGTGTGGGTCGCAATCCTCGCTCGGGTGAGCAAGTGACTGTCCCTGAGAAACGGGTACCGCACTTCAAACCGGGCAAAGCTTTACGCGAGGCCGTCGATTCGGTCGAGACGGCCGGCTAAAATCGCCGCGCCATGTATCTCCTAACTTGGCTCCTTCGAGCCTTTTTGTTTTTTGTCCTCTTCGCCTTCGCCATGAACAATGGGCACGAAGCTGAGCTGAAATGGTTCTTTGGCTTCGAGTGGCGATCTCCCATGGTGTTCATTGTCTTGACGGTCTTTGCCGTCGGCTGTGTGCTGGGCGCGTTGGCGATGCTGCCGAGCTGGTGGCGCTTGCGTCGATGTGTGCGTGAGATGGAAGCTCGTGGCGATGCGGCTCCGAGCATGATGCCCGCCATGACAACGGCCAAGGCCAAGACAAAGGCAGCCGCTGAGGCGGTGGCTCGCCCCCCTGTTCTGGAGCATCCGCCCCGTGATGGACTTTGATTTCCAGTGGCTGCTTTGGGCGTTGCCAGTCACCTTTGGGCTGGGTTGGTTGGCTTCTCGGCTGGATGTACGCCAGTGGCGTCATGTTCAAAACGATGCGCCGCAAGCCTATTTCAAGGGGCTGACCTTGTTGCTCAACGAGCAACAAGACAAGGCCATTGACGCTTTTATCGAGGCCGTTCAGCACGACCCCGGTTCCTCTGATCTGCACTTTGCCTTGGGCAATTTGTTCCGCCGCCGGGGTGAGTACGAGCGTGCCGTGCGGGTGCATCAGCATTTGGTCATGCGCGGTGATTTACCCGCTTTCGAGCGGGATCGAGCGCAGTTCGCCTTGGCGCAGGACTATCACAAGGCTGGTTTGTTCGACCGTGCCGAGTTGGCCTTCAAAGCCCTTGAAGGCACCGACTTCGCCACCGAAGCGCGCTTGGCCACGTTGACGTTGCATGAGCGCGCCCGCGATTGGAAGTCGGCCATCGAGGTGGCGCGTAGTCTGGAGTCGGTCGCTGGCGGCTCCTTTAGCTCACGCATCGCGCACTACGCTTGTGAGCTCGCCCTAGAAGCAGATGCCCGGGGTCAGCCGCAGGAGGCCGAGACCGCTTTGGCCCGGGCCCGGGAAGCTTCCGCGCAATCGCCCCGGCCCTGGGTCTTGGCGGGCCAGCGCTTGGCGCGTCAAGGCCAGCATGCCGAAGCCCTGACGCTCTGGACGCCTCTGATGACGATTCATCCGGGCGTTTTCTCGGTCATTGCCCGCGATTACGGTGCGAGTGCCAAAGCCTGTGGTCAAGAAGATGTGGCGCGCGAGTGCTTGCGTGCCGTCCAGCGCCAGACACCCTCGACCGATGTCTTGGCCGCGCTCCTCAAGCTCGAAACCGATCCGGTGCAGCGCCGCGAGATCTTGCACGAGCATTTGCAGCTCCATCCCACCTTGACCGCCACCCAAGCCCTGTTGCGTGAAATTGGCTTGGGCCCTTCAGCGCAGCCCGATGAGGCCTTGGCGATTCAGCAAGCGCTGAGCGAGGCCTCCCGGCCTTTGCAGCGCTATCGCTGCGCCGCCTGTGGCTTTGAGGCGCAGCAGTACTTCTGGCAATGCCCCGGCTGCCAAGGCTGGGACACCTACCCGCCGCGTCGGCTGGAAGATCACTGAGCCGGGTGAGCTGCGGCCCATTGCGCTTGCAGCGCGCGCATCACGGCTTCAAAGCTGGGCCGCTGGCCCTTGCCGCCGAGGCTGCTTACCTGCCCTGAGCCCGTGACTCCGGCCAAACCGGGTTCGTGGTCGCAGTAAATGCCTAAAGTGTCGATGCCGTAAGCCGCACCCAAATGGGTGAAGCCGGTGTCCAAGCCGATGATGTGCTGGCTGCCCGCCAAGACCGTGGCCATCTCGCCCACCTTGAGGAACGGCGGCACCGCGCCGTCACAGCCTGCGGCAATGCGCTGGGCCATCGCTTCTTCCTGCGGACTGCCCCATAGCACCACCGGCTGCCAGCCCCGTGCTTGCAGGGCATTTCCCACAGCGATCCAGTCGGCCTCGGGCCAGAATTTCTCTGGCCGGCTGGCGCAGGGGATCAAGGCGGCATAAGGCCGATCTGGCCGCCAAGGCGAGGTCGGCAGGGGCGAATCGCGCAGGCCGAAATCAGGCTTGGATTGCGCGTCGAGGGGGTAGCCGAGCAACTGCGCGGTCAATTGCCGGCAGCGCGCTACCGCCTGCTGTGGCCGGGCCACGTGGGCGGTGTGGCGATAGAAAAGCGCAGCGAGCGGCTCGCGCAAACTGGCGCGATCAAAGCCGCCCATGGGGCCATGCGCTTGCAGGCCCCACATCACGCTCTTAAGCAGGCCTTGCATATCGATCACAAGGTCGTAGGGCTCGCGTTGCAGCTCGGTGCGAAAGGCCTTGATCTCGTCCCACGTTTTGCGCTGGCCGAGCTGGTGCCGCCATTTGCGCCACGCCATCGGCAAGACGCGGCGCACACCCTTGTGCAAGGCCGGCAAGGCCGCGAAAGGGCGCTCCACCACCCAGTCCACGGTCAGATCGGGGACTGCGCGGTGCATGTCGGTGATGGCGGGCAGGGCGTGGACCACGTCGCCCATCGACGAGGTCTTGACGATCAGGATGCGCATCGTTGCTCGGCCACCAAGGCCGGGTTGAAGCGCGCATCGTTATACATCTTGAATTGGCGGTAGACCTTGAAGTAGGCCAGCCCGGCGCGGCAATCACGCAGCAGGGCATCCAAGCAAGCCGCCAGATCGGTGCGCTGGGTGAGCAGGCGCTCCAGCTTGATGCGGCTGCTGGCAAGGTGCTCGGCATCGACATCGCTGCGTAGGCACTGGGCGCGCATGGCATGGATCTTGAGCGCCATGATCGAGAGCCGATCCATCATCGCCCCAGCGGTCTCGCTGTTGAGGTGAGCGGTCGCGGGGGCTTGAGAAACTGGCGCATCGGTGCGTGCCGAGGCTGCATCGACCAAGCCCAACTCAATCAGCAGCAACTCATCAACGCGCTCGGTGGCGTCGTTGCGGGCTTGGTTGAAGCCGTCGATGGCGCGTTTGTTGGCAGCGATATCGCTGTCGCTGACCCGCGTGCGTCGCGCCAGATCTTCTTCAGCCCAGAGTAGGCTGTTGAAGCGATGGTTGGCGCTGATCCAGTGCCAGACGTTGTCTGGGGCCAGCGACGGGCTGGGTGCAGCTTGAGGCCACGTGTGTTGGCTGAGCAGGGTGTCGTGCAACTCGACAAGGGCCGCAGCGGTGACGGCAGGTTCGTTCATAGCGTTTCCATCAGGGCAAAAGCGCGGGCCCAAAGCCCCGACCCATATGCCGAGGTGGCAAAATGGCGCGCCGTTTTGGCGCGATTATCGCTGTCTCCGAGCCATGTCCTCCTCTGTTCTTCTCACGCCCGAACGTCTTGCCCAAGCCCGTGTGCTGGTGGTGGGTGATGCCATGCTTGATCGCTACTGGTTTGGCTCGGTCGATCGCATCTCGCCGGAAGCCCCTGTGCCGGTGGTGCGTGTCACGCGCGAAGAAGAGCGCCTCGGTGGCGCGGCCAACGTGGCCCTGAACGTCAAGACGCTCGGCGCGCAGTGCACGTTGCTGACGGTGGTCGGTGACGACGAGCCGGCCCGTCGTTTGCGTCAGTTGCTCGAAGAGCAGGGCGTGAGCACGGTGCTGGGCCGTGATCCCAAGCTCTACACCATCGTCAAACTGCGCATCATTGGCCGCTCACAGCAGCTCATGCGGGTCGATTTCGAGAATCAGCCGGAGCACGAAGTGCTCCAGCAGATGTTGACCGATTACGAGCGTGTGCTGCCCGACTTTGACGCCGTGCTGTTCTCTGACTACGGCAAAGGTGGGTTGACGCACATTCCGCGCATGATTGAGTTGGCCCGTGCGGCGGGCAAGCCCGTGTTGGTCGATCCCAAGGGCAGCGATTACAGCCGCTATAAGGGTGCGACGACGCTCACACCGAATCGTGCTGAATTGGCGCAGGTGGTGGGGCAGTGGCGCGACGAGGCCGATTTGCACCGCCGGGCGCACGCGCTGCGCGAAGAGCTGGGTTTGGCGGGGTTGGTGCTGACGCGTTCTGAGGACGGTATGTCGCTGTTCGATCTGGAGGGCCACGATCCGGCCAAGCTTGCGCATCAGCATGTGCCGGCCCAAGCCCGCGAAGTGTTTGACGTCACGGGTGCGGGGGATACGGTGATCGCCACGCTGGCTGCCATGCTGGCGTGTGGGTTGGGTTTGCGCGAGGCTTTGCCGCTGGCCAACCGGGCTGGCAGCATCGTGGTGGGCAAGTTCGGCACCGCCAGTTGCAGCTATGAAGAACTGTTTGCCAAGGAGACAACATGAGAATCGTGGTGACCGGCGCCGCCGGGATGATCGGCAGCAATCTGGTGCATGGCTTGAATCGGCTCGGGGCCAAGGAGGTGATCGCGGTCGATGACCTGACCGATGGCCCCAAGTACCGCAATTTGCTCGGTGCGACCTTGACCGACTACTTCGACAAGGACGAGTTCTACAGCCGCTTTGCCGCTGGCGAGTTGGGCAAGATCGACGCGATCTTGCACGAGGGCGCTTGCTCCGACACCATGGAGCACAACGGCAAGTTCATGCTGGAGAACAACTACCGCTGCTCCAAGACTTTGCTCGACGCCTGCTTGGCGCAAGGCACTAGGCTGCTCTACGCCAGCTCAGCGGCGACCTATGGTGGCAGCGACACCTTCCGCGAGGAGCCCGCTTTTGAAGCGCCGCTGAACGTCTATGGCTACTCCAAGCTCCTTTTTGACCAAGTGGTGCGGCGCTATCTGCCCACGGCCTCCAGCCAGATCGTCGGCTTTCGCTATTTCAACGTGTACGGTCCGCGCGAGCAGCACAAGGCCCGCATGGCCAGCGTGGCGTTTCACCACTTCAACCAGTTCCGCAGTACCGGCCAAGTCAAGCTGTTCGGCGAGTACAACGGCTACGCTCCCGGCATGCAGTCGCGCGATTTCGTCTTTGTGGATGACGTGGTGGCGGTGAACCTGTGGTTCTTGCAGCATCCTGAGCAAAGCGGCATCTTCAATCTTGGCTCAGGCCGTGCCCAGCCCTTCAACGATGTGGCCCATGCGGTGGTGAACGCCTGTCGCAAACAGCAAAGCCAGTTCAGCTTGAGCTTGCAAGAACAAATCGAGCAAGGCTTGGTGAGTTACATCGACTTTCCCGACGCCCTGCGCGGCAAGTATCAGTGTCACACCGAAGCCGATCTGGCCCGCCTGCGTGCCACCGGCTGTGATCACGCTTTTGCCGATGTGGCCACGGGCGTGGCGCAATACGTTGCATGGCTGGCGGGGCAGCCGGGGTGAGTTGGTGAGCGGGTTGTGGGCGGGCTACTTCCCGCGCCACTCCCAAAATAGCCCGAGGCCGAGGCCGATGAGGGCGATGGGCAGGCCGATCATCCACTGCATGTCTTCGCTCTCGACATAGGTCATGACGGCCCAGACGGCCCCTACGGTGGGCAGGCCGCAGAGCAAAAAGCGCCACGAGGCCATCAGGGCACCAAAAACAGCGATCACTTCGATGATGATTTCCATGCAGGCCTCATGCTTTGCTTAGAGTGGGCTTTGGATCATAGGACAGGCATATCCCCATTTAAGAGCGCCATATCCCTCTTTTGGGTGAGATCCGTGGCGCTCACCTCGACCTACAGTGAAGCCAACCCTCACACCCCCCAAAGAGGTACAGGGTTGGTTGAAACTGCAACGAGTCGGAGGACATGATGAAGCTGAAATCATGGTTACTGGGCCTGGTGTTGGCACTGGGCATGGCGGCGGCATGGGCCGGGGTGGATGTCAACAAGGCGACCCAGTCGGAGCTGGAGTCGGTGAAGGGGGTGGGTCCGGCGTTGTCCGGGCGCATCCTGACTGAGCGGCAAAAGGCGACGTTCAAGGATTGGCCGGATCTGATTGATCGTGTCTCAGGGGTGGGCAAGACCAGTGCTGCACGTTTGTCGGAAGCCGGGTTGACGGTGGGCACGGCCACCTATGTGGCCCCTGCGGTGGTGGCCAAGGCCGGCAAGACACCCCAGAAATAAGTCAATAGACCGCCGCGTGCATCGCGCATCAGGGAGGGCGGTCTCTCACGGGCCTGTGCTGTGTCAACAGCCGGGCCCGTTTTCTTGCCAGCCAAAAAAGGCTTCGATATCCGTGCGTCGGGCTTCGGCGTCACGTTCACCCATGCGGATCAGCTCACGGGTGTATGAGCTCTCAAAGAGTAGATAACTGGCCAAGGCCGTGCCTGTGCCGATGTTGGCCCCCTTGGGGCGTGTCACACCGGCGGTGCGCAACAAAGCGCGCATGGTGCCCGGCAGGCTGCTCAAATGCTTGGCGGCGATGTCATCAAGTCGCTCACTCGGGGCCATGATCAGCGCTTGGATGGGGCGCAGCGGAGTGCCTATACGTGCTTCGGGTGGGATCAGGTCAAGGGTGGTGTTGATGCGCTGTAAGCGCTCAATATCTACCGCCAGCGAGTCGAGAAAGATATTTGACAGCGCATGGCCCGCGACTTGGGCCACGCTGGGATAGCTCGATGAGCTGGGTACATGGCGTTCGATGGGCTCTTCGAGTCGGCCTGAGCCGATGACCATGATGCGTTCCGCCCCCAGATGGATGGCTGGGGCAATCGGTGCGACTTGGCGCATCGCCCCGTCGCCAAACCATTGTTCATCCTCGGGGGTCGTTAACTTGATCGCTGGGAATAAGAAGGGAATCGCTGCCGACGCCAGCAGGTGTTGGCATGACAGTGCCGTGCGCATGGCGATGCGCTGCGAACGCGCCCAAGGAGCAATGGCGTGCAGGCTGTCGTAGAAGGTGACGTGCAGCCCCGTGGTGTAGCTGGAGGCGGTGACAGCGAGTGCGGTCAGATGGCCCTTGGCGAGCATCTCTGGTACCCGCTCCAGTCGGGTCATGCGTTGCAGGAGTTCCGCCAACGGCTGGTTGTCAAGCAAGGAGCGTGGCTGGGTCTGCGACCAGCGCGAAGCCAAGCCCCAGCCGGGAACCAGCATCATCAGCCAAGGCAAGCCGGTACGCAGTAAACCAAGGGCATCGGTACGGTAGACCTGCTCGGCGTGGATGTTTTCCCAGACCTGGGTCAAGGTGTCGAGCGCGGCATCCCAGTCATCGGCCTGACCCGCCAAGGTGGCTGCGTTGAGTGCGCCCGCCGAGGTGCCCGAAATGATGCTGAAAGGCAAATTTCGGGGCTGCTTTGGACGGCGCGGATCAGGCCGAGGGGCCATGTTGGCCACAGCCTTGAGAACACCGACCTGATAAGCCGCGCGTGCGCCGCCCCCCGTCAGGACCAAGCCAATCTATGTCAATCGCGGTGCTTGCCACCGTGGTCACCATGACCACGCTCGCCGCGATCACCCCGATCACCGCCTTCGTCACGTCGTTCTTCACGATCATGGCTGCGGTGCTCACCGTGGCGGCGTTCTTCTTGACCACGGCCCTGTGCTTGAGGTGAACCGCCCCGCACATTGGCGTCATACCACTGGTCTTGAACGAAATAGACCGGCTGATTGCAGGCGTGGTATTCGCGGCAATGGCGTTTCCAATTGCGTTGATGGGCTGGCGGCACCCACATGTAAACCGGCTCGGGGGCCTGAACTTGGCGTTGTTGGGGCTGCTGTTGCGGCGGCGGCGGGGCCATGATCACCACCGGAGCGGTGTTGATCACGGCGGGGCGTGAGGTGTTGCCGATGTCAATGCGGCCATAGACACCGGGTTGATTGACCTGCACCGAGACGCCCACATCGGTGGCAGCCCAAACGTTAGAAAACCCGGCCAAAGCGACCAGTGCGGTGCCGAAGATGGCGATACGGTGATGCATAAAAACTCCTTTAGGTTGAAACCTAGGCCCATAACGGTTGGTGCGGCCTGCACGCCGACTTCGGCCCAAGCCGACTTGTTGCATAGCGTGTCAAGAATGCACGTTATCCGGGCTGCCAGCGTAAATCAACTGAGCTGACTCCTCACCTTGTTGGGCCCATTGTGACCACAGAGCCAAGGCGGCATCGCTGGGATAAAAACGTGAAGCGACGCCCAAGTCCAGCTCGGCCACGGCGCTGGGGCGGCGCACCAGCACTCGGATGGCTAGCCCTTGCACCACCTCGCCCTGATCGCTGATTTGGTGTTTGGCGGGGTGATCGCGCAAGATGAGATCAAAGGGCGGTGGGGTACTTTCTGCGCCAAGGCTCAGGCGCAAGTACTGGCCGTGGCGGCAACGGGCATCGGCCAAACTCCAGACTTGGTGGATGTTGAAGCGCCAACCGCCCGAGAAGCGATCAGGTTGGGCGCGGCCTTGGGCCACGATCAGTTCATCGTCCTTCAAGAGCTGGCCTGCGCTGTTGAGCAAGTCCTCGTTGATCACTGACTCAAGCGTGCCGCTGTGGTCATCGAGCTTGAACAGCGCCACCTTGCCGCGCTGACCGTTGACGATGCGCAGATCCGTGATGATGCCGGCCAGCATCTGCGGCTCACGCGTGTCGATCACGTCCGCTACCGCACGTTTGGCAAATTGGCGCACTTCGGCGGCGACTTGGTCGAACAGGTGGCCGGAGAAGTAATAGCCCAGCGCCACCTTTTCGTGCGTCAGGCGGGTTTTGACATCCCAAGCGGGGGTTGCCACGTAATCCGGCTCACGGGTGGAGCTGCCATGGTCGTCGTTGCCAAAGTCAAACAAACCGCCTTGATCAGCATGCGCGGCTTGGGTGTCGGCGTATTCAAAGGCCAAGCTCAGACTGGCCAGCAATTCAGCCCGGCCGTCGATGTTTTTGGGGTGAATTTTGTCGAAGGCACCGGCTTTGATGAGCGCGTCCACCGCCCGTTTGTTGATGCTTTTGCGATCCACCCGTGCAGCGAAATCGAAGATCGAGCTGAAAGGTCCACCCTCGCTGCGGGCGCGGATGATCGCTTCGATCGCGCCTTGGCCCGTGCCTTTGACGGCACCCAGGCCGTAGCGGATGAGCTTGTTGCCGGCCGCGCCCGGGGCGGGCTCGAAACGGTAAACGCCCAAGTTCACGTCGGGGGCTTCGAACTCGACGTTGAACTTGAGCGCGTCTTCGCGCAGCACTTTGAGCTTGTCGGTGTCGTCAAGCTCAATGGTCATGTTGGCGGCGAAGAACTCGGCCGCGTAATGCACCTTGATCCAAGCGGTGTGATAGGCCAAGAGCGAGTAGGCGGCGGCGTGCGACTTGTTGAAGCCGTAGCC
>NZ_JBYSVC010000084.1:0-10057 GCF_057922285.1 Leptothrix toolikensis (SeqCode) | reverse complement strand
ATGGCGCGCCAACAGCCTTGGTTCAACGACACGGTGTTCATGCTCTACGGCGACCACGGCATCATGGGTCAGCCGGGGGCCAATATGCCGAGCTACTTCGGGCCGCTCGGTCTGACCAACGGCCACAACATGCTCTTGCTGTATTCGCCGAGCTGGCTCAAGCCCAAGCGCCTAGATATGCCGGCCAACCAAGTCGATGTGATGCCGACCTTGGCGGGGCTGTTCGATCAACCCTATCTCAACACCAGCCTAGGACGCGATCTGCTCGACCCGCGCTTCAACGCGGATCGTTCGGTCTTTACCTTCATGCCGGAAGTGGGGCTGTTATCGGCTGATCGCTACGTCACGACCGGCGCGCCCGGACGCAATGGGCGGGCTTGGTCGTTGCAAGACCCACTGGTCGAAGTGCCGGTCGCTGCACGCGAAAAAGAGATGCAGCAACTCGCGCAGGCTTGGTACGAAACCGCGCGCTACATGGTCAAGCACAATCCGCCACGACCCCATGCGCCCCCCGTTGCCGTCAAACCTTGATGTGTGTTTATGACCCAAACCCCTGAAGTTCTTCTCGTCACCGGCTATCTCAGTTGGGCATTGATCCTCCTTTGGGTCGGGGTTCAGGCGGTTTTGCGTCTGGCTCCCAGTGTCGAGGTCGCCCGTCAGAGCTGGAAAGCTTGGCTGGTACCGGGCCTGTTGGGCGCGGTCCTGGTTTTGGCCGCCTTGCCGACAGCGGTCTTCCTGCGTAGCGCTTTTGGTGACCCGGCCATTTCAACGGCTTTTTTGGCCGGTTGGGTGGTGTGGGCGCGGCTGCGTCCGGTGCATCACCGCATCGAGGCTTACAGCGGCGAGCATGACCGCATGGTGGTCTGGCGTCGCCGCTTGGCCGCCATCATCGCCATGACGGGTGCCGTGCTTTATGGCAGCGCCTTGGGGCCGGTGGACGTCGATCTCTACGCATGGGGCTACACCCGCGCCGGCTCGATGTGGATCTTGGTCGCTGTGGCTCTATTCAGCCTGATGGCCCGCCAAGTACGCAGCGCGATCTCTTGGGCCATGCCCATCGCCTGCATTGCCTTCGGTCTGGGCCTCACCGTCTCCACCAACCTCTGGGACGCCCTCATCGACCCCTGGCTCTGGAGCATTGCCGTCGTCATTTCATTCCTGCCGAAGTCCAAGACCACCGCATCTTTAGATGCGGTGGGACATGTGTAAGAAAAATTGATTGAGAACAACAAAATGCACTGTGCGAAATGTGGCCACGAAAACCATGCGTTGGCCAAATTCTGTGGTGAATGTGGCACCCCGATAGGTAAGGCCTGTCCGCGTTGCCAAGCCAAGAATGCGCGCGGTGCGATGTCGTGTACGCATTGTGGGCAGTCGCTGGGAGCCTCTAGCCCAGAAATCAAAGGTGAGCGGCGTCAGATCACGCTCTTTTTCAGCGATTTGGTCGGTTCGACCACCTTGTCCGGGAACATGGATCCGGAGGATCTCCAGCGGCTCTACGCTGAGTATCAGCAAGGCTGCGCCGATATTGTTCGTCGTCACGGTGGCTACGTCGCTCAGTTCCTCGGGGACGGCATCTTGGCGTACTTTGGGTACCCCACCGCGCATGGCGACGACGCCGTGCGGGGGGTTCAAGCGGGGGTCGAGCTGCTGCAATATTTTGGCGACACCAAACTGGTGCGTCGGCTGGCTTCGGTGCGCGTGGGCATCCACACCGGCGTGGTGGTGATGTCCGGGGCCGGTGGCGACAGCCGACGTGAGCCCTTGGCGCTGGGTGAGGCCCCCAACATTGCCGCACGCGTGCAATCGGAGGCCAAGCCAGACACCGTGGTGGTAAGCGAGGCCACACGCCGCTTGATTGGCGAGCACTTCATGCTCAACCCGCTGGGCTCGCACACCCTCAAGGGGATCTCGCGGCCAGTGCAGATCTTCGAAGTCCTTGGGCGCAACCGCTCGGCCTCGCGCCTCGACAAACTTGCTGCCGAAGGCATCGCACGCTTCAGTGGGCGCGAGCGTGAGCTGGCTTTGATTCGCGGCGTCTGGGCCGAGGCCTGTACCCAATCACGCCGGGTGTTGTTGATCCGTGGTGAGGCCGGCATCGGCAAGTCCCGCTTGATGGGCATGGCCCGCGAGATCGCCAAGGACCAGCTCCATGAAGTGTTCGAGGTCGAGTGCTCGCCCTACGACATGAGCAGTGCATTCTTTCCCATCGTCACAATGCTGCGGCGACGCTTGGGACTCGATGCGGCTGCGCAGTCGCCAGAACAGATGTTGGAGGTGCTTGAACGCTTTGCCGCAGGGCGTCAGGCCCCGCTGGAAGAGGCCCTGCCGCTTTTGGCCGATTTGTTTTCCATCCCCACCGGCGACCGCTACCCCCCCCTTGAGATGGCGGCTGCACGCCGACGTCAGCGCACGCTGGCGATCTTGGCCGATTTGTTGCAGCACGCCCCCGATGGCCTGCCGGTGCTGATCCTGATGGAGGACCTGCATTGGGCCGACCCATCTACGCGAGAGCTGATCAACGCGTTGATTGCGAGTCAGAAAGACACGCCGTTGTGTTTGATCTGCACGGCACGGCCCGAGTCTTCGCTGCCATGGACCGACACCACACCGGGCATGTCTGTCCTTGATGTCGCGCCGCTACCGCAAGACGCAGCCCGGGGGCTGATCAAAGACATCGTGGGTTCGAAGCCTTTGCCGGCGAGTGTGGTCGCCGAGATCATTGAGCGCACCGGCGGTGTGCCGCTGTTCGTCGAAGCCGTGACCCGGATGATTCTTGAGAACGGCTTGCTCCAAGAACGCGAAGATCGTTATGAGCTGACGAGGCCCCTGCCGTCCTCGTCGATCCCGGACACGGTACACGACTCGCTCATGGCGCGGATCGACCGGCTGGGGCCCGATAAATCCATCACTCAGCTCGCTTCGGTGATCGGCCGGCAATTCGATATCGCCTTGTTGCAACGGGTATCTGGTCGCACGCGTGAAGACTTGGTGGAGACGCTGGACAACCTGTGCAAGCTGGACTTGTTTGTGGCCTGTAGTGGTGCCTCAGCGACGATCAGCTGCTATTCGTTCAAGCACGCGCTGATCCAAGACGTGGCCTATGAATCGCTCTTGCGTGCGACACGGCAGGAGATTCACCACAAGATTGCACTCACGCTGCGCGAGCATTTCCCCGAAACCCTTGCGTCACGGCCCGATCTGCTGGCACAGCATTTCACCAAGGCGGCTGAATACATTCAGGCGATTGAATACTGGCTGCGCGCCGGTCAACAGGCGCTGGGTCGGGCGGCCAATCACGAGGCGATGGCCCATCTGAAGCAAGGGCTCGAACTGCTCGATCACCTCCCCATCGCGCAGCGCTTGTCGTGCGAGCTCGATTTCCGCTCGGCCCTTGCACCGGCACTCACGGCCACGCAGGGTTGGGTGTCGGACGAGCTGGCTCAGACCTATCGCCGAGCGGGTGAGCTGCTTGACTTGCTGCCCAACAGCCCACAGCGTTTGACGGTGCTTTGGGGCACATGGGCGTACCACTTTGTGGCCGGGCATGTGGGCGAGTCTCTGGCGCTGGCCCCCCAAGTGCTGGAACTGGCGCTGGGCGTGGGTAATCCGTTGTTGGTCCCGCCCGCCCGACACGCGACGGCGTGCTCTTACACCTATCACGGTGATTTTGCCAAGGCCATTGAGCATGCTGACGCGGGCTTGGCGGTGTTCGATTTCGAGCGTGAACGCTTGATCGCCCAGAATTTTGGCCATGCTTCCAGCGTTTGTTTGGAATGTTTCAAGGGCGATTCGCTCTGGATGCAGGGCTTCCCCGATGAGGCGCTTGCCGCGAGTGATCGTTCACTGGACTTGGCGCGGCGCTTGAATCACATGCCCTCCTTGGCGTGGGCCGTGAGTTACAAAACCTGGTTCCATCACCTCTTGCGCGATCCGCAGCGCATCATGGAGATGGCGGACGAGGCCATCTTGCTGTCGGGCGAGGAAGGCTTTGCCTTCTGGGAGCCGATGGTGGCGGTCTATCGCGGCTGGGCCTTGGTGATGCAGGGGCGGCACGAGGAAGGGCTGACGTCGATGCGCGGCGGTCTTGCGCGTTACCGTGCAGCGGGCAACGGTTGCACGCAGGTCCACATGCTGGCCGCGCTGGCCGAAGCCCTGTGGGAGACCGAGCATTTTGACGAGGCCTACAGCGTGCTGCGCGAAGGCATGGGTTTGGCCATAACGACCGAAGAAGGCTTTTATGAGCCCGAGCTGTACCGGCTCAAAGGCTTTTTCCAGCTTCAGCAGGCTCGGCGCTTGGCGGCGGAGCAGCACAACGAGCGTGAACAGCTGTGGGTGTCGGCCGAGAAGAGCGTGCGCCTAGCCGTTGAGATGGCACGGCATCAGAGCGCCAAGAGTTTGGAGCTGCGGGCGTTGAGCACCCTTGACGAGATTCAGCTCGCCGCGAGCGCAAAGCCCCGTTAAAGAAGGGGCACGTGCGCCATGCCAAGGCGCCAGGGTGCTTGCAGCTCATAAGAGCCCATCACCATGGCATCTATACCCTCGCTCAAGCCCGTCGCAGGGAAGCGGCCTCGCCCGAAGCCTTGGACGAAGGCTTGCTGAACCGTGACAGCGGTGTGCAGCGGGCGCAGCGTGGCGGAGGGCCAATGCTTGTCGAAGTCGGCCACCACCGACACCGGACCCAGCGTCACCGGCATTTGCGACACCAAGGGCTGATTCAGCATCGCTTGAATGGCTGCGAAGTGGGGATAGCTGGTGACAGGTTGGGCTTCACCGGCAGCGTTGAAATCCAGCGAGATCAGCGCTGAGCTGTCTTCGGCATCAATGGCAATGCGGTTGGCGGCGTTTTTGAAGCGCGCGAGCCGTTTGGCATAGCCCCAGTAGAGGATCCCGCCCAGCGTGGCCAGCACGCTGTCGAGGAACAGCTGCGGCATGTAATAGAACGGGCCCACCTTGCCACGTCGCGCCATCGTGTACGGCACGCCGAAGGTGAACTCGTTGTAGCTCAGGCTCGGCAGCAGCGACGGGATCGACATCTCGGCGCGCAAGAGCGCGTTGAACGACAGGATCACCGGATGCGTTCCCGGTGGGGTGACGCTCTGGGCCCCAAGCTCCAACTGCGCCGGCAGGAAGCGCGCGACCTGTTCGATGGGCAGCGCCAGCGTCACGCTGCGAAAGCAGCCGGTGCCATGCAGATTCACCACGTTGAAAGGGTTGATCGTGCTCATGAGGCGGCCTTGTCGCTGTTGTTGTTGTCGTTGTTGTCGGCGCGCCCCCGGTACCAGCCCTCATCCCAACTCCAAGTCGTGGCCAGCAGTTGGCCGCTGTAGCTACCCACGGCATCCCGCCGAATGCAAAAGTCAGGTTTTTGGTAGGCCCGGGCCAGTGCATCGCGGATGGCCTGTTCGATGGCGTCACACCAATGGCGTGCGGAGGTCACCGCCTCACGCAGACGCGAGGCATCGGTCAGGATGTCGGAGGCCGCCACCACCGTTGCTGGGGCATCGGCGGCTTGATCGGCGTTGTCTTTTTGGGGCGGCTTGGGGAAGAAGCCGAGCAGTTCTTTGAGCCGGTACAGGTGGTCTTGCGCTCGATCCGGTCGCCGTGGCAAATCGCCCAGACTCTTGGGCATCAGCTTGTCGTCGATGTCGCGCAGGGTTTCAACCAACGCTGTTTTGGCGGCTTCGATGTCTTGGGTGTGGGACGTTGTGAGCGTCCCGGCGTCTTTGCTGGTGTGGCGCGCCGAGAGGCTGCGCTCATAGTGGTCGAAGGCCAGCTCGAAGGCCTGACGCTTTTGAGCGATTTCGGGGATCTTGGGGCTGCCGTGCTCCGGGTGCAAAAGCTCTTTGTAAAGAGCGTCGAGCTTGGGCGCAAACCCTTTGTGGCGCGTAAACGGCATCAGCAGCCGTTTGTACATCGCCATCTGGGCGGCTGCGTGGATATCCGCGCCTTGAGGCAACTGTTGCAAGGCCTGCTCAAGCAGGGATCGCCCCCGCCGCCAGCGGGCGTTCGGGTGGGTATTGCCCCATTCCCGCGACAAGATCGACTCGATGACGATCTGGGGGTCCACCGTCTTGACGGTGGTGCGTGCTTGCGCTGGGGTGATGGTGGGGACCGCTTTTTGGCTCGCTATCTTGCGCGAGAGCGCCATCAGCAAGGCCATGTCGCTCGGGTCGGCCCGATCCTGAACGGTTTCGTCGTTGAGCGTGGCTTGGATTTTGGGGCCGTGTTTGGTGGTACCCAGTCGCCCACTGAAGGCGTCGGGTTTGACGATGCTCCATGCATGCGCGCCGCAGCGATACGCCAAACGCTCGGACAACGATTCGCTCAGTTTGGCGCGCAGCGTGAAGGGGCGGATCGCTTGCACGTTGTAGACGATGCCGGTCTTGGCGCTGGATTCTCGCGTGCCGATCAGACCGAGCTGCTTGACGATGTTGAGCTTGGGGTAATCGTGGATGCGGACCACCAAGGTTTCTTCGATTTCGCTCAAGTCGTAGAGCTCTTTGATGGTCCGCTGGACCCGAACCAGCGCTTGGTAGCAGGCTTTGTCGGGGTCCACCACATCGCGGAACTGCATCAAGGAGTAGAGCGAAAACGGCGCTTGGTTGCCAAGGAGCTCCAGTGCGAGGGCCCGAGCGGTCTTGCAGTGGTCCTGCGCCTGAGATTCGGGGGTCGTCTTTTTCTTGCTGCTTTGGGCGGTTTTCTTCTTGCTGAGCAGTTCATCGCGCAAGGTCTGCGACCACCGGGTGGCGTTGTCGCGGAAGTTGTCGGTGCCAAGGCCGGCATTGACTTCGTTTTGCACGATCTCAACCAGCGGCTGCATGTGTGCTTGCTGACCCGCATCCAGCGCCGACCACGTTTCAGCCTCCACCCGCAGCAAGACCTGCTGCGGTTGGGTGTCGTTGGGTTGATCGGACAGCCAAACGCTTTCGGGGCGCACGAAGTTGGCGGTGCGGGCGTCGATGCCTTGCACTTCATAGCGCGTGATGGCGGTTTTGCAGTCATCGACGAAGAAGAACGCCGGCACCATGCCCACGCCTTCGATCTCCCAGCCCTCTTTGCTTTGACGTTCCCAGCAGACCGGCACGAGAAAAGACAGCTCGTACTTGGCCCAGTCGCCGATGTTGTTGCTTTCAGAGGTCACCCGGCCAAAACTGGTCGCAGCCATGTAGACATAGGCCAGATCGGCGTCAGGCTCTCTCGACCAGACGCGCAGTCGCACACCCGCTGCCGGCTCATCGGTGCCCGTGTTGGCCAGCGCGTTGTTCATCATCTCGTCGAGATGATGTTGCAGCGTCTGGCGATTCGCCAAGAGCGGCAGGACGCGCATGTTGGTGCCACTGAACTCGAACGGCCCGGTGACGGCCTCAAGGGCCGAGGCGACCATGGTGTTGAAGCGCGGCGGCGGTTCGTCCTTGGGCGGGGTGTCCTTGGCATGGGCCCTTTGGGTGGGATCGGTGGCCATCTTTTGGCCCGCACCGTCACGCCAAACACCGTCTTCGGTGCGCCAGCCCAAGTTGACGCTTGGCAGCAAGCTGACGTTGGTCTGCATCCAAAACGGTGCCACCGGAGCGATTTCGGCCACGCTCACCTCGCCATCACGCCAGCGGCGCTGGACTTCGAGCCCCAGTTGTTGGGCAATCGGTAGGTTCGGATACTCGTGCAAGCGGATCACGTGGCCGCCGGTCGCGTCACCGAGCAGCAGTTGCTCCTCACCCAGCAGACCGCCGGCTTGGAACGAATTGATCATCATCGGCCCGTCGGTCAGGGCTTGGTAGCAGACGCTGTCCAAGTCATGGGTGCTGCGGAACTGCTTCAGATTGATCGAGTGGGTCACGAAGCCCGGGCTGTTCATCTTCAGCCCCGGGGCGATGCGCCCCAGCATTTGGGTGAGTAAATCCGGCTGACTGAGCGGATTGACCTTCGAGATGCGCATCGCCTGAGCCAGCCACTGAGCATCCCGGCTCAAGCCCCCGGCGGCGTTGGCCAGCTGCGAGGCGATGGTCCACGGTGCCATGGGGCTGCCGGTGTTGAAGGGCACGCGCAGGTTGGACATCGGCGCGGCGCGGTCGATTTCGAGGAAGACGCGGCGCTCCATGCGCTGGCCGGCGTAGGCCGTCGGGAACACATCTGTTTCCACTTGCGCCAGCGACACGGGGCCCAAGGGGTTGTTGATCCACGCACTCGGCGCAGCCGTCACTTTGGCCAGCACCTTTGGGAAACCCGACACCGTGCGGCCCAGCGGCACCGAGAAGTTGTCGTCCACGTAGATGAACGGCGTGATGGTGGCCCAGTCGTGGAACACCCAACGGCCATCGACGAAGCGGTACCACTCCAGCGGCACGGCGAAGAAGACTTCCACTTGCGAGAACCAACCCAGCCCAGACGCTTCACCGACTTGGCCGTAGTCGAGCACCGAGAGGAAAACATAGGGCAAGGAGGCGCGAAAGCGCCCGACCGACTCGGGGACGAAGTTCAAGTAGCCGTTGCAAAAGCGTTGCAAGGCATCCAAGCTGGCGCGCAGCGGAAAGACACGCGACGACAGCCCGTTGAAGACGAAGGGCGGTTTGGCCGGCAGCGGATTGCACGTCAGCGTGGGTAGCTGAGCGGTGAACTGTTCGGGCGTCATGGTGGAAGTCCTTTTGCTGAGCGTGTTCCTGAGGGGTCAGGTGCGTTCAAGTACGTTCGATCGTCCAAGCGGGCAGCGCTTCGATGAAACGGCGGTCGCGTGAATCGGGCACGTGGCGATAGAGCTGCTCGAACTCAAAGCGTGCCGATCCCGCCAAGCCATGGGCGACTTGCCGGGCGTAGTCGATGCAGTCGTAGTGATCCATGCGAGCTCGCACCCAGCGCGCGTCTTTGTCCGTGCGGGCGGCGCGCGGCAGGGCCAAGAAATCGCGCAGGCGCTCGCGCTCGTCGGCAGTGCAGGACTCAAAGAGCCGAATCAGCATCAGCGTGCGCTTGCCTTCAAGAATGTCGCCGCCCAGCTCTTTGCCGTAGGTTTGAGCGTCACCGACCAAATTGAGCAAGTCGTCTTGAATCTGAAAAGCGGTGCCCAAGAAAAAACCAAAGCGCACGCACTGATCCAGAAGTTCCGGCCCCGCTCCGGCGATCAACGCCCCAGTGCGGCTGGGATGGATGGTGGCCAGCCAGCAGGTCTTTTTCAGGACCATCTCAAGGTAGTTGGCCTCGGTGATGTTGATCGGGTTGTCGCGTCGCCAGCCAAGCTCAAGTGCTTGGCCTTCGGCGGATTCCCGCGCCATCCGATCACTTTCTTCCAAAAGACGCAGCGCCATGGGCGGGCCGAGAACGTGACGGTTGTCCATCAAGGGCCGCATGGCCACCAAGGCCAGCATGTCGCCCACATTGAGCGCGATCGGCACGCCTTCGCGGGCGTGCAAGGTCGGCTCGCCACGGCGTAGATCGCTTTCGTCTTCGATGTCGTCGTGGATCAGCATCGCGTTGTGCATCAGCTCAATCGACACTGCTGTGCGTAGCGCCGCATGCACCGGCGCGCCAAAGGCGCGGGCGGTGGCGATGCAGATGCTGGGCCGCAGGCCCCGCCCGCCGCGACGCGGGTAGTCGGGCAGCAAGTCGTACAAGTAGCGACGCGGCTCGCCTTGGGGCAAGTAGTCGAACAGCAGGCCTCGGGTCAAGGCGGCGTATTCCTCCAAGACCGAGACGACCAGCTGTTGATCGGTCACGGCTGAACCCATGGGTCAGTGACCGGCAGCGGGCTGACCATGATGCTGACCTGTCCCCATGGGCGACCTGTTTGATCGAGCACCGTGGCTTCATGGCGACCTGCCACAGTGTTCTCAGCGGCGGTCAGGCGCACACGCACCTGACCGGGGGCCGAATAGAACTCAGCCCAAGGCCCTTGCGTGCCGGTGTCAGTGCCAATGCCGGTGCCGGGCGGCGGGACAAAAACAGCGCGCAAGGTTTCCATGTCAGCGCCTGGCTCCAGCGAAACGCTGACTTCGCCCAAGCGCTTTGAAAGCAGCTCGACCGAGAGTTGAGCGCGTGGTGCGTGGGGTGCGTGGGGTGCGTGGGGTGC
>NZ_JBYSVC010000083.1:0-10724 GCF_057922285.1 Leptothrix toolikensis (SeqCode) | reverse complement strand
AAGGCGGTGCCGACGCCGTGCTTGCCGCCAGCATCTTCCACTACGGCCAACACACCGTCGCCGAAGCCAAAGCCCTCATGGCCGCCCGAGGCATCCCGGTTCGCCTCTAAGCCAACCCGCCTCAAAATTGAGGCCACCTACCCGCCCCCGGAAAATCTCTTTCGCAACCCCGCAGAGAGCTCTTTTCCGTGCGCTTTCCATGGTTTACGATGCCACCTCAGGGAGCATCACCAGCGCAATAGACCGCATCGTGCGGGCGGCGGGTGGTGTTTTCGAAATGTAGTGGGCATCACTAAATTAGAAAGGAATATGAAATGGCTGAGTACAAGTTCGATGGCAGAGAACTCCGTGATCGAAGCGGGCACAAAATCGGCATACTTGATGGCAAGTACATACGAGATGACCATGGAAGCAAGGTTGGAGAAATTGAAAACCAATATTTCAGAGATAGCCGAGGGAGTAAGGTGGCTGAATTCGACGGCAGGGATATCCGTGATTCCAGTGGGTCTAAAATTGCAACCATTGATGATGTGAGAAAGGCCATTAATGGCATTGGCGGCGCATCGTTGGTTGGAATGTGGATTTTCTTCGTTCGCTGAAAAACGCGGCCTAACAGGCTGTTGAAATACTGTTTTCCAAGTGTAGGCCGATCATGAATTTCTATCGAAAACCTTATGAACGAGCCAAAATTGGTGATTTTCGACAGAAAATTACCCGAATTCGACCGGCGTCATAGGCGTCAACAGGTTGTCACCAATGGAAATTTTGGTATTTCAACAGCCTGTTAGAGTGTTGTCACCTGACAGACTATTTATCTATCAAGGAGAGAAGCATGAGCCATAAACCAGTTGGAACGGCTACCATCGATCATCAAGTCACAACGATCAGAAAATATGATAACGGTCACTACACTGTTGAGGCCAATGGGGACGTTAAGTACTTTTCAGAATCTCTTGAGGAACTAGAAAAAAAGCTACGCGAAGATGGCATTACTCATTGCGTGTTTGATCGGAACTGAGTGATTAATTGCCTAAGAGCCCATTTGTAAACTCAATTCAAACCCAAGTGAAGAAATCGACTGCCGCCCTACAGTCATCCATCAACCTCCGAAATTACCACTTTTCTAGGCAACTTCTGGATGTTTGAGCCATCTCGCAGGTGACGACTGGACGCATTCACAAGGGCGCAGTGAGTTTCCAAACGGGCTCTCAAATCGGTGCGCTGGTTTCAATGCTGGCACAGAGAACTGAATCGCCCCGGTTTTGTCGTCACTCACACATCAGAAAGTCAGCATGTCCAAGGTTCGCGTAGAGAGTTTCACCCTATCGCTCGACGGTTTTGGTGCTGGCCCGGACCAAGATATCAATCATCCCTTGGGCGTGGGTGGTACTTCGCTTCATGGTTGGGCGATTCCCACTCGGACCTTTCAGCAAAAGCTGTTTGGCAGCGATGGTGGGGAAACGGGTATCGACGATGAGTTTGCCACGCGCGGTTTCCAGAACATCGGCGCATGGATCCTTGGCCGGAATATGTTCGGGCCGGTTCGTGGACCTTGGCCGGACGAGAGTTGGCGGGGTTGGTGGGGCGAGAACCCGGTGTATCACGTCCCCGTCTTCGTGCTCACGAACCACCCACGCCCACCGCTTGTGATGGACGGCGGAACGACTTTTTACTTCGTGACGGAGGGTGCTGCCGTCGCTCTTGAGCGCGCCCGGCGAGCCGCCGCAGGCAAAGATGTTCGCGTGGGTGGCGGTGTCCATGTCATCCAACAATATCTTTGCCAACGTCTGATCGACGAGATGCATATCGCCATATCACCCGTCCTGCTCGGCTCCGGTGAGCGACTCTTCGAAGGTGTGAATCTTCCGGCCTTGGGTTATGCCTGCACCAAGCACGCAGCCACGGCAAGGGCTACCCATTGGGTGCTGTCTCGGCAGTGACCGTGAGGTTTATTTTTAGCTCGATAGGTCGTTATATCGATGAAATTGCGCACGGCGTTTCCATGTCTCGATTCGGTTGAACTACCCAAAATCATGCCACTCGCTCCTCGGTAGATATTTAAATATAATATTGTTTAGAATTATTCTTCATGATACGCAAAAGGCTTTTCAGATAGCTGATGGTACGTGATAATAATCACACACAATCTTTGGAGGTATATCTTGAAGCGTCAAACAACGGCAGTGGTTTCACTGGTGCTCATCGGTAGCATGCTTGGCGGGTGTTCGTCACCCCCGAAAGTACCGCTACAAGCGCAAGCAAAGAAGACGATTCGTACGGTGGCGGTGGTCCAGATTGCTGAGCCTGAAAAGTATCATCTCTATGTAGGCCAACTCCCAGGTGGCGCGGCCTTTTATATGTTGGGTGCTCTTGGTGGCTTGATGCTTGGTGGAATTGAGGCCATGCGGGCTCAGAGTGCCACGTCAGATTTTATGCAATCTATTTCAACCGAACCACCGGCTGTGGGGGCATTATGGAACTATGAGTTGCCACGGGCTGTTGAGAGTCGTGGCTATACCGTCAAGGTGCTTAAATGGGAGAAAAATCTGGATGATCTTGCAGATTTTGACTGCAAGTCGGTTCAAGGTAAATATGATGCATTACTTTTGTCAAACATCAGGGCTGGATATTCTGTTGAAACCATGGTCGAACCTAATATTGTGGTGAATGCGAAATTGTTGGGAAGTGATTGCAAAAGTACGCTGTATTCAGAGAGTTTTGTCTATGCGGCCAAAGCAGCAGGTAATGTGACGCATATCGTCAGAAATGCTGAGTACGCATTCGATAGTAAAAAAGATCTTTTAGCTAATCCGAAGAAATCGAGCAGAGGGCTTCGTTCAGGGACGCGAGACATCGTTCAACGTCTCGCATCTGAGCTGTAAAACAGGGCCCGTTTCGATGGTTATAGCGGGGTAGGGGCACTGCTTTGCCGATACACCATCACCTTGAGCGCTCGCTCGGGGGCGATGTCGGCAAAGGTGGGTGGGTTGGCGAGGCGTTCGACGAAGGTCAGGCTGGGGGCTTCGGTTTGCACGAGGTGGTGCAGAAAGTCGGGGCCGAAGCGTGGGGCGTTGAGGCAGAGCAGGGCGTGGCCGTCGGGGGCGAGCAGGTCGGGCAGGCGGCGGATCAAGCGGGCGTAGTCTTTGTCGGCGACGAAGCTGCCTTTTTGGTAGCTGGGTGGGTCCATGATGACCAAGTCATAGGGCCCGCTGCGGCTGATCTTGCCCCAGGAGTTGAAGATGTCATGCGGCAAAAAGCTGGCCCCATGCTTCAAACCATTCAGATCGTGATTGCGCTTGCCGATGGCCAAAGGCCCGCGCGCCATGTCGAAGTTCAACACCGAACTGGCACCGCCTTGCAGTGCCACCGCCGAGAAGGCGCAGGTGTAGGCAAACAGATTCAGCACTTGGCCGCCCCGATGTTGGTGCGCCCAATCGCGCACCCAGCGCCGGCCCTCGGCCATGTCAAGGAACAAACCGTGGTTCAGGCCGTGTGGCAGATGCACCAAAAAGCGCGTGCCGTTTTCGCTCACCACATGCGGCTCGGGCACCGACCCGGCCATCAGGCGGTTGGTGGCGCGGACCTCGTCGCGTTGCTGAAAGAGCCAGTTCAGGGGCTGATCAGGGGCTGGCGCTATCTGCGCCCAGCGCGCGGCCAGGGCCTCACCCACGCGGGCGAGCTCGTCTTCCGCCATGGGTTGAAAGCTGGTCAGTAACCAAACCGGCGGGTAGAAATCCAAGCTCAGGTGTTCGCAGCCCGGAGATAGGCCCCCTCGGCCATGGAAGAGGCGGCTGGCGTCGGTGGGCAGGGTGGTGATCGCCGCGATGGTGTCGAGCAGAGCTTGCATGGGTGGCGTGTTCTTATCGTTGATGCGTATGGTTGACGCTTATGGTTGATGAAAGGCTTGTTTGATCAGCTGGATGGACGCAGCGCTGTCCCATTCACGCGCGCCTTGAACCTTGGTGACCACCCGGCCTTTGGCATCGACCAGCACGGTGAGCGGAATCCGCGAGGCCCCGAGAAGATTTTCGAGCACCAAGCCAGCGTCGATAAAGTGGCTCAAGGTGGCGTTGGAGGCTGTGAGCCACTTCTTGGCCGCCTCTGGGTCGTCGTCGGTCGAGATGCCGATCACCGTGAAGCCCCGACCGGCATCACTCCAGGTCAGGCGTTCCAGCGAAGCGGCTTCAGCACGGCACGGTCCGCACCAACTGGCCCACACGTTGATGATCAGCGGCCGGCCGACGTAACTCGTGAGCAGGCGTGAGCGGCCATTGAGGCCGGCCATGCGCACATCGGGCAGAACTTGGCCGATGTCGATGGGCTTGGGGTCGCGAGGTGGGGCGGCGTATAGCGCCCCGTGCAAGGCGATCAAGAGACCGCAGGCAAATGGTTTCAAGGCATGCATGGGCTGAAGTATCGGTCCCAATCCGTATCATCTGGGCTTGGGTCAAATCCGAAACACACACGAGTTGCACCATGAAAATCACCGTTAAAACCTTGGTTCATGCCCCGATCGACGTCGTTTGGCGCGCTTGGACGACGCCGGAAGACATCAAGCAATGGAACGCGGCCTCGGACGACTGGCACACCACCGCTGCGGTGGTGGACTTAAGGGTCGGCGGGGGTTTTTCGTCCCGCATGGAGGCCAAAGACGGCAGCATGGGCTTTGACTTTGCCGGGACGTACACCCAAGTGGTGCCGCACGCCTTGCTGGCATGCGCCTTCGGGGATCGGACGATGCAGGTTGAGTTTGTGGCTGGCACCGAGGGCGTCACCGTGCGTGAAACCTTCGACGCCGAAGCAACCCATTCGGTCGAACAACAACGTGCCGGCTGGCAGGCGATCCTTGATCGGTTTGCCCGGCACGTTGAGGGCCAGCGCTGAGGTGAGCGACTACCATTTGCACATGAACTCTTCCCCTGTTGCTCCTGTTCCCCCTTCGTCCAAACATTCACTCTGGCAAACCCGCTGGGATATCGACCAAGTCGGCAACCTAGCGGTCCATGACTCGGGCTTGCGTGTGCAGCTTCAAGACGGTTGCGGCGTCGCTGAAAACGCCGCTGAAGTGATCGAATCCTTGGCCACCAAGCACGGAGCCCACAACGCTCAAGCCATGGTCCAGCGCTTGGTGCGCGAAGGCGCGCAGTTGATCATCGACCCTTACTCGCGCGGTTGGCGGGGTTGAACGACCTCGGATGGCAGGAGTCGCTGACCCAACTCGCCCCCCTTGGTCGAGCCAGCCAGCTCATAAGCCGTGCTGCGCCCGCCTTCGGGCCGGCGATGCAGCAGGCCCAGCGCGAGTAGTTCGGTGATGTCGCGCAAAGCGGTGTCGGCCGAGCATTTGGCGATGGCGGCCCACTTGCGGGTGGTGAGCTTGCCCTCAAAGCCGTCGAGCAGGCGGTTGATCAGCTTGCGCTGGCGCTCATTGAGAGGGAATGTGGCCCAGTGTTGCCAGAAGCGCGCCTTGATCAGCACCTCATCCAAGTTTTGATCCGCGACTTCGATGGCACGTTGCAGCGCGCCCAGAAACCAGAGCAGCCAAGCGCTCACGTCCATCGAACCTTTCTGACTGCGCTCCAAGATGTCGTAATAGGCCTCGCGCTCGCGCTGGATCTGCGCCGACAAGCTGTAGCACCGCAGCGGGCCATCGATCTGGGCCAGCAGCCCATCACCCACCGCTCGGGCGATGCGGCCGTTGCCGTCGTCGAGTGGATGCAAGGTGACAAACCAGAGGTGGGCCAAACCGGCCTTCAGCAAGACAGGATCCGGTGTACTGGTGTCGTTGGCCCAAGCCAGAAAGCGCGCCATCTCAGCGGGTAGCCGCTCGGCCGGTGGGGCTTGGTAGTGAACCCGCTGACGGTGGATGGGGCCGGAGACCACCTGCATCGGCCCTTGGGCGTCGTCACGCCAAGCTCCGACGCGGATGGGGTTCAGGCCGCTGTAGCCGGTGGGGAAGAGTGCTGCGTGCCAGCCAAGCAAGCGCTCGGTACTCAGCGGTGCGTGTCGATGGGTGATGGCGTCGAGCACCATGGCAACCACGCCCTCCACGTGCCGATCCACCGGTGCCAGTGCGCCGATATCCACCCCCAGCCGACGGGCGATGGACGAGCGCACGCTGGCCAAGTCGAGCAAATCACCTTCAATTTCGCTGGTTTTAAGCACGTCTTGCGTCAAGACAGCCAAGCTGGCTTGTTCGCGTAAGCCCATGCCTATGTCGGCCAGCCGTCCCATCAGTCGCCCTTGGGCTTGGCTCACTTGGGTCAGCGGCCCGACCAGCGCCGCCAAGTCATAGCGCCACACCGGCCAGTCGGCGTTTTGCCAGATGTAGAGGCTGGTGGAGAGGGGGTCGAGATCGGCGGCGGCATGCATGCGGCGATTATTGATCTATTCACCGCATATTCTGCGGTGATAGAAAGACGGTGAACGGGTTGAGCTGGCCGCGCTACTGGGCTGGGGCTGGGGCTGGGTGTCCTCACCCCCGCCCGAAGAACACCCCCGCCATCACCATCCCGGTGATGATCACCACGCTGCGCACCACGGTGGCGGGGAGTTGCCGGGCGACGCGGGCCCCGGCGAGGCCGCCGGCGGTGGCGGCCAGCATCATCACCAGCGCTTGGGGCCACTGGATGGCACCGGCCCAAGCGAAGGCCAGCATCGAGAGCAGCGACAGCACCAGCGAGTTAAGGTTTTTGAGTGCGTTGGCGGTGTGCAGATCACGCTCGCCGCTCAGGGTGTAGAGCGCCATCAGCAAGATGCCCAGCCCGCCGTTGAAGTAACCGCCGTAAATGGCGACGGCCAGTAAACCCAACTGCCGCGCCATGGGATGATGAGCAGCGTGGGGTGGTCTGCCGGCAAGCAGTCGGGGGGCCAAGGCAAAAAGCGCGGTGGCGAACAGCAGCAACCATGGCACCACGGCGGCAAACAGTTTGGCGGGCGTCACCAGCAGCAGCCCGGACCCCAGCAGGCCCCCCAAGGCGCAGATCAGCCCTTCTTGCACCAAGAGCCTGCGCGGTAGCCGCGCCAATTCCGCTCGAAAACCCAGCGCACTGCCCAGATACCCCGGGCTCACTGCCACCGCACTGGTCGCATTGGCCGCAATCGGTGCCATGCCGGTGAAGACCAGCGCCGGAAAGGTCAGAAAACTACCGCCCCCAGCAATGGCATTGAGCCCACCAGCAGCAAAGGCGGCGGCGAGGAGAAGCAGCAAACCATCCACAGGCGGGATTACTTGGCTTGCTTAGCCGCTGGCACGCCGCTTTTGAGCTTGGTCAGCAGCAGCAAGGCGGCGCGGTGGTCGAAGGCTTCGATCAGGCGCAGGAGTTCATCGGCATCGACGCCGAAGGCGCGGCGCAAGGTGGTGGTGGCTGAGCGGATCAAGCGGTTGGCGCGGATGTCGCCTTCGGTGAGCAGTTGTTCAAGTTCGAGCAAAACGACTTGAATTCGGGCCCAGTCGTGGGGTGATGGCGCAGAGGGTGTGGTGGGCGCGGCAGCGGGTGGCAGGGCAGCGGTTTCTCGGTCCTTGGGCAAGGCATGCACCGCTTGGGTCAACGCAGTCTGGGCGATTTCGAAAGCCGCCACTTTGGCCAGCAGATCCGCCGTCGGAGCTTGCTCACGGATGGCGTGGTTCAAATCGGTGGTGAGTTGGTACAGCTGCGTCAATGCCAAGGTGCCGGTGGCCCCTTTGAGGCTATGCGCGACCCGTTCGGCGCTGTGCAAGTTGCCCTCAGCCAAGTAGCCCCGCAGTCGGCCACTGTCGCCAGCGTGGTGATCGACGTACAGGCGCAGCAAGGCGGCATAACGCTCGGGTTTGCCCCGCGTGACCTTGAGCCCAGCGGTCACATCCAGACCCGGCAGGGTGGTGAGTTGTTCGCGTAAGAGGTCCATATCACTGAGGTCGGTGGTCGTGGCACGGGGCGAACTGTGTTTCTGTGCTGGTTGCAGCCAGGTATCGAGCGCTTGAAACAACGCTTTGGGCTCGACAGGTTTGGCCACATGGTCGTTCATGCCGGCATCCAAGCAGCGCTGGCGATCTTCGCCAAAGGCGTTGGCGGTCATGGCCAAGATCGGCAGATGGACGCCGTGGGGCAGAGTGCGGATCTGGCGCGTGGCTTCCAAGCCATCCATCACCGGCATTTGCATATCCATAAAGATCAGGTCGTAGCGCTCGCGCTTGACGTGTTCGACCGCGATGGCTCCATTCTCGGCCAGATCGACCGACAGGCCCACGCTGCGCAGCAGCTCCATGGCGACCTCTTGGTTGATGAGGTTGTCCTCGCAGAGCAAGACCTTGTAGCCCTGAAAGCGGCGCTCGGCGTGGATCTCGGCCGGATCGCGCTGGGTGCTGCTTGGGGTGTGACGCAAGGGCAGGGGTGCGTAGAGTGTCAACGCATGGGCTCGGCCCAGTCGGGCGGTGAACCAAAAGGTGCTGCCCATGCCGAGCTGGCTGGTCGCACCGGCCTGACCATGCATCAGCTCGGCCAAACGGCGGGTGATCGTCAGCCCCAAGCCCGTGCCACCGTGGCGGCGGGTGGTGCGGCGGTCCACTTGTTCGAAGGGTTGAAACAAGCGGCTCAAGTCCTCGGGGCTGATGCCGATGCCGGTGTCTTGGACCTCAAAACGCAACAGCACATGGCTGTCTGCGCTTTCGACGCAGCCCACCCGCAGGGTGATATGCCCGCGTTCGGTGAACTTGACGGCATTGCCCATGTAGTTGAGCAAAGCTTGGGTGAGGCGTGTGGCATCGCCGCGCAGGGGCGGCAAACCCGATTCAACCTCGGTGAGCAAGGTTAATTTTTTGAAATTGGCCTTGTCCCGCACCCAACCGATGGCGTCACGCAAGATGTGATTCAGATCCATATCGGTTTCGCTGAGCTCGAACTTGCCCGCTTCGATCTTGGAGATGTCGAGCACGTCGTTGATCACGGCCATCAAGTGCAAGGCCGAATCGCTGATCTTGCGCAGCTTGTCTTGGTGGTCGGGATCGGTGGTGCTGCGCTGGAGCAGATGCGTCAGCCCGACGATGGCGTTCATGGGCGTGCGGATCTCGTGGCTCATGTTGGCCAAGAAAGAGCTTTTGGCTTGGTTGGCGGCCTCGGCTTGGGCGTTGGCATCGACCAACTCGCGGGTGCGTTGGCTCACCAGCTTTTCAAGGTGATGGCGGTATTGCTCCAACTCGCTGGCGAGTTGCTTGCGCCGGGTGATGTCTTCTTTGACCGCCACGTAGTGCGTGATGTGGCCATCGGGCTGGCGAATTGGGGCGATGTGCGCAATCTCGAAGTAGAGTTCGCCGTTTTTTTTTCGATTGCTGAACTCGCCTCGCCAAACCTCGCCCCGTACCAAAGTGGCCCACATGTCGTTATGGGTCTCTTTAGCGGTTTGACCGGACTGGAGGATGCGCGGATTTTGGCCCAAGGCTTCTTCCCGGCTGTAGCCGGTGATATCGACAAAAGCTTGGTTGACGTACTCGATGCTGGGCTGGAGGTTGGTCACAACGATGCTGCTCGGGCTTTGCTCGACCGCCAAAGACAGTTGGCGCAGTTGCTCGTCGTTGCGGCGTTGTTCGGTGATGTCGAAGGTGATGCCGGCACTACGCAGCGCCTTGCCTTGCTCGTCGCGCAGCATGACTTTGCCCCGCACGGCAATCCAGCGCCATTGACCATCGTGACCCATCACGCGGTAGTCGGTGGCAAAGCCGGGCGTTGCACCGTGCAACGCTTGGTTGAAATGATCCAAGGTCGTGTCCCGGTCGTCCGGGTGGATGCTGCTGACCCAATCGGCAAAACTGGCTTGGGAGCCCTCGGTGGGGCTGTAGCCCAGCAAGCTGCGCAAAGTCTGGCTGCGGTGCATCCGGTCGAGCTGGTGGTCGTAGCTCCAAGTGCCTACCCCGACCGAGCCCAACATGTCCTCAATGTGGCTTTCAAATTGGAGGCTGATGTCATTGAGGATGACACCTGGGGGCAGGGCGTTGGAGGTGGGGTCCATGACGGCTCAGCAGCGCAGGTTCATCTCGTTTTCAGGGTCCGCATAGCGTGTGGCGATGGCCGAAAAGTCGTTGAACAGCGTGGCAAAGGCATCGACGATATCGGGGTCAAAGTGCGCCCCGCGCTGCGCCAAGATGATGTCACGCGCTTTCTCAAAGGCCATCGGTTCCTTGTAGACCCGGCGGGAGATCAGCGCATCGAACACATCGGCCAAGGCCATGAGTCGTGCCGGGATGGGAATCGCATCCCCGGCCAGACCATCGGGATAGCCCCGACCATCCCAGCGTTCGTGGTGCCAGTGGGCGATCTGTTTGGCCATCAGCAAAAACTCCATCGGCTGCTCGCTGTCGCGCTCGGCCATTTCGATGGCTTCGGCCCCCAGTTGCGCATGGGTTTTCATGATCAGCCACTCCGAAGGGGTGAGCGGGCCGGGTTTTTGCAGGATGTAGTCCGGAATGCCCACCTTGCCGATGTCATGCAAAGGCGCTGACTTGGCCAAGCGTTCGATGTTCTTGGGCGTCAGCAACCAAGCAAAACGCGGATGGTTGGCCAGATGCAGGGCCAACGTGCGCACATAGGCTTGGGTGCGGCGGATGTGGTTGCCGGTGTCGGAGTCCCGCGTTTCGGCAAGCCGAGCCAAGGCGTGGATGCTGACGTCTTGGATGCGCCGGTTTTCATCCATGCGCGCCGCCACCTCGGCTTCGAGCAAGGCGTTTTTGTTGTGCAGCCAGTCGCGCGCTTCTT
>NZ_JBYSVC010000082.1:0-10767 GCF_057922285.1 Leptothrix toolikensis (SeqCode) | reverse complement strand
GGGGGTCGGTGTGGGAGGCGTGAGGGCGCATGGGAGGCGAGAAAATTCGACAGCTATGATAGTCCGCTCTGTCTTTCCCCCCGTTCCTTTCTGAGTTCGTATCCCCCATGACCCGATCCGACGTTCCACCCAAACCCGACCACAACCTGGGCTTTGCCTACACCCGGGTGCAATTCCAGCAACTGGTCGAAGACGCCTTGGGGGTGGCACGCGACTTGGGGGCCACCGATGCCGCCGTGGAAGTTTCTGAAGGCGCGGGCTTGAGTGTTTCGGTGCGATTGGGCGAACTTGAAAATGTCGAGCGCAACCGTGATAAGTCCATCGGGGTCTCGGTGTACTTGGGCCAGCGGCGGGGCAATGCCAGCACGTCGGATTTTTCGGCAGCGGCTTTGCGTCAAACCGTGCAAGCGGCTTATGACATCGCGCGCTACACCGCCGAGGACGAAGCAGCGGGCTTGGCGGAGGCTGAGGATTTGGCCTTGGGGGCCGCCGCTGAACGCGATCTGGATTTGTTCCACCCGTGGGCCATCAACGCCGAAGAGGCGGCTGCGCTGGGACTGCGCTGTGAGCAAGCCGCCATGGCGACGGATCGGCGCATCACCAATTCCGAAGGGGCCGCAGTCTCGGCCCAGCAATCGCATTTTTGGAGCGGCAGCAGCCGAGGTTTCCGGGGCGGATACGCCAGTTCGCGGCACTCGGTGTCGGTGTCGGTCATTGCCGGCAAGGGCAGCGGTATGCAGCGCGATGGCTGGTACAGCTCGATGCGTTCGGCCCAAGATTTGGCCGATCCAGAGCGGATTGGGCGCTATGCGGCTGAGCGAGCACTTTCGCACCTGAAGGCGCGCAAGATCAAGACCTGTGAAGTACCGGTGTTGTTCGAGTCACCGCTGGCGGCCGGGTTGTTGGGCGCTTATGTCCAAGCCACCAGCGGCGGGGCGCTGTATCGGCGCACCACTTTCTTGAATCAAAGCTTGGGCCAGCAGGTGTTGGCGTCGCATCTCGACATCGACGAAGACCCCTTCATCCTCAAAGCCAAAGGCAGCGCGCCTTTTGACGATGAAGGCGTGATCACCTGCCCACGGCGGGTGCTCGATGCCGGTGTGGTGCAGGGCTATTTCCTGTCGAGCTACTCGGCGCGCAAGCTGGGTATGCGCACCACGGGCCATGCGGGCGGCTCGCAAAACCTCATCATGACCAGCCGGTTGACCCAAGCGGGAGACGACTTGGAGGCGATGTTGCGCAAGCTGGATCGGGGCCTTTTTGTGGTCGAGCTGTTGGGCCAAGGGGTCAATTACGTCACGGGCGATTACTCGCGCGGCGCTTCGGGCTTTTGGGTCGAAAACGGTCGCATCGCCTACCCGGTGCATGAAATCACCATCGCTGGCAACTTGCGCGAGATGTTCCAAGGCATCGTGGCCATGGGCAGCGATGCTTACACCATGGGTAGCAAGACGGTGGGGTCGATCTTGATCGACCGCATGAAGGTGGCGGGGCATTGACGTCAATCACGGGTAAACCCGGGTCAGAAGAGGCGCTGAGGTGTTCCTAGAATGCCCCTCGCTTACGAACAGGAGTTTTCATGCAACGTCGTTCCTTTGTCCGTCACGCTGGCTTGGCGGGTGTTTTGGCTGCTGGGGTTGCTCCCGCAGTGGTGAACGCTCAGGCCGTGCTGCGCTGGCGTTTGGCCTCCAGTTTCCCGAAGTCACTCGACACCATTTTTGGTGCCGCAGATGTTTTTGCGAAAAAAGTCAGCGAGCTGTCTGGTGGCAAGTTTCAGATCTCGGTGCATGCAGGTGGCGAGCTGATGCCCGCTTTTGGCGTGGTCGATGGGGTGCAAAACGGTACGGTGGAAATGGCTCACACGGCACCGTATTACTTCTTCGGCAAAGACGAAACCTTCGCCATTGGCTGCACGATTCCCTTCGGGCTCAACAGCCGGCAGATGACGGCGTGGATGATCGAGGGCAATGGTCTGAAGTTGATGCGCGAGTTCTACAAGAACTACAACATCATCAATTTCCCCGGCGGCAACACGGGCGCGCAGATGGGCGGCTGGTACCGCAAGCCGATCACCTCGATGGCGGACATGAAGGGCTTGAAGTTCCGCGTTGGTGGTTTTGCCGGCAAGGTGATTGAGCGCATGGGTGGCGTGCCGCAGAACATTCCTGGCGGCGAGATCTATCAAGCGCTTGAAAAAGGCACCATCGACGCGGCCGAGTGGGTCGGTCCCTACGATGACAAGAAGCTCGGTTTCAACAAAGTAGCGCCCAACTATGCCTATCCGGGCTGGTGGGAAGGCGGTCCGCAGCTGGACTTCTTCCTGAACCAAAAAGCCTACGACGGGTTGTCGGCCGAATACAAAGCCATCATCGAGTGCGCCGCAGCGGTAGCCCATATCGACATGCAAGCCAAGTACGATGCCAAGAACCCGGTGGCGCTTAAAGAGTTGGTGGCCGGAGGCACCAAGCTGTTCCGTTTCCCCAAGGACGTGATGGAAACAGCGTTCAAGGAATCCATGGCGCTCTACAGCGACATTTCAGCCAAGAATCCGCACTGGAAGAAGGTCTACGAGGACTATGCTAAATTCCGCGCCGATCAAAACCTGTGGTTCCGCTTTGCTGAAGCTGGTTTTGACGACTTTATGCAGGCACAAAAACTCTGAACTCGGCCGAAGAACCCCCCGCTTTTTCCTCTCCAAGCCCAGATGACCGCTCCTTGGCCCTCGGGCTGGGGTTGGCGGTGTTGGGGGCGGCAGCTTTCTCCGGCAAAGCCATCATCGTCAAGTTGGCGTACCGCTACGGGGTCGATGCGGTCACGCTGTTGATGTTTCGTATGCTGTTCGGCCTGCCCTTCTTTTTGGGCTTGGCGTGGTGGGCGGGGCGGGGCAAGCCGGCTTTGACACGTCACGATCTGCTGGTGGTGGCGGGTTTGGGATTCACGGGTTACTACTTGGCGAGTTTTCTCGACTTTGCCGGGCTGGCCTACATCAACGCCAGTTTTGAGCGCTTGATCCTTTATCTCAACCCCACCTTGGTGCTCTTCATCGGGGTGTTTTTCTTGGGGCACAAAGTCAAGCCACGTCAGTGGCTGGCTTTTGCGGTCAGTTATGCCGGGGTGTTGGTGGTTTTTGGCCATGAACTCTGGCGTCATGGCTTTCAGCATGCGCCAAGCGGGGCGGGCGGCGGTTCAGGACTCCACGATGTGGCCTTGGGTGCTGGCTTGGTGTTTGCCAGTGCCTTCAGCTACGCGATCTACCTAGCGGGTAGCGGCCATGTGGTGCAGCGCCTTGGAGCCCTGCGGTTGACCGGCTTGGCCACCAGCGTGGCCTGCCTGTTGTGCGTGCTCCAATTCCTGCTGCTGCGACCGCTGTCCGCCGCTTGGGTGCCGAGTGAGGTGATTGGCCTGTCGCTGCTCAATGCCCTTGTATGCACCTTGTTGCCGGTGGTGATGGTGATGATGGCCATCGAGCGCATTGGGGCTTCCATGACCGCTCAAACTGGCATGGTCGGGCCGCTGGCGACCTTGCTGATGGGCGTGTTCATCTTGGATGAACCCTTCACGCCTTGGATCGCAGCAGGCACGCTCTTGGTGTTGCTTGGTGTGGGTCTCTTGGCCCGCAGTCGTTGAAGAACTTCGATCAGAAAGAAGATGTCATGAGTGAGATGGAGCGCGTGGCTGGCCCGACCCGGGCGTTTTGGCAAAGCCGCTTTGACAGCGGTGATCTGCCTTGGGACCGGGGCCAAGTGAGTCCCCAAGTGCAAGTTTGGCTGGATGCCGGGGTCTTACGTGCGGCTCAGCGTGTGGCGGTGCCCGGCTGCGGCAGTGGTCATGAGGTGCTGGCGCTGGCCCAAGCGGGCTGCGACGTGATCGGCATTGACTACGCCCAAGGTGCTGTGGACCTGAGCCGTGCGCGGCTGCTGGGCGCTGGCTCCAGCGCCGCCCAAGCCGCAGCGGAGCGACTGGTCTGCGCCGACGTTTTGCAATGGCAACCCCCTGAGCCGCTGGACGCGGTCTATGACCAAACTTGCTGGTGCGCCTTGCATCCCGACCGCTGGTCGGATTGGGCTGCGCAACTCCACCGCTGGATTCGCCCGGGTGGCAGCCTGTGCTTGATGGCCATGCAAGCGCTGCGCGACAACGCTGCCGAGGGCTTCATCGAAGGTCCGCCCTATCACTTGGACGTCCACATGCTGCGCGCCTTGCTGCCCGCCAGCCATTGGCTCTGGCCCGCACCGCCCTATGCGCGTGTCGATCACAAGGGCGGCCGTTTCGAGCTGGCGCTGCACCTGCAACGCCGCTGAACTGAAACAGGCCCCTGCGTGATGGTCTGCCTTCCTATGTGAACGTGGAACCATCCTGCCGTTGCGCATGGCGCATCAGGTCGCGTACACTGATCAGGCGCTCCGTGGTTGGTTGACCTGTCTGAAGTGCTTCGGCACTGGAGTAGGACGGGAAGGTTCCCAGCGGGGCGTTTTCTATTTCTGCCGATGAAAGTGCATGCAGGTATTTGGGCTGACCTGCGATGCGGTAGGCTTTCACGGTCAGCTTGACACGGTACAGACTGTCCGCGATGACGACGGGCGCATATAGCCGGAGCACTGATTCAACGTCAGGATTTGCATGGGCGTTATCGGCATGACGCTCAGCCACTACCGCCCGACTGACCAACTCTTCCAGACCTGCAATGGCCAGGGAGTCAGCAACTGACTGATCAGTGTTGTCGCCCATCTTCTTGCGACTTTTCTTGTTGATCGTCAGAAACCACCCGGTGTCGATGTTCCACAAACCTTGTCCGGCTTGCAGCCTCCGCAACGCTTGATCTGCTGCACGTGCCAACTCCTTGCGCGACAGTCCAACACCGAATTCTTTCCCAGTCAGCACCGTCACTAGAACGGGTGGTAGGTCGAAAAGCTTTGGGCGCTGCCCGAAATAGTCCGAAGCTGAATAGGGCATCGCCGCATCGTCCCCCGCCGGCTTACTGCGTCTGCGTCACCGAGGTGATCGTCACGTCGGTGACGGGGACGTTGGCGTAGCCGTTGGCCGTCGTTTGGGTCACCACGGCCGCGATGGCATCCAGCGTTGCAAAGCTTGCTGTGTCACCCGCCAAGATCGTGCCGAAGACGGCATAACCATTCGGGGTCGTGACCGCCGAGGAGTAGTCCAAGCTGGTGTTGTTGATGTGGTTGATGAAGAACTGGGAGGTCGCTGAGTTGGCGACGTTGGTGCGCGCCATGGCCACCGTGCCGCGTAGGTTCTTCAAACCATTGTTGGATTCGAGTGTGATCGGGTTGAACAGCGGTGCTTTTTGCACCGGCCCGGTGGCTCCAGTGGTGAACCCACCGCCTTGGATCATGAAGTTCGAGATCACGCGGTGGAAGATGGTGTTGGCGTAGAAGTTCGGGCTCGCGGCGGTGCCGTAGACGTAGCCAAAGAAGTTCTGCACCGTGATCGGCGCGGCCGTCGGGTTCAACTGAAGGTCGATGTTGCCCTTGGACGTGGCGATGCGAACTTTGGGCTCGGGGACGGTGAAGGTGGGAGTGGAAAACAGGACCGCACCGCTCGTATCTTTGACATCAAAAACCAAAGCGCCACTGCCCAGCAAGGCACATTTGAATTGCGCAGCGGTATCGGTGTTGCCAGCCAAGAGGGTCGGTGTTGTCTGGCACTTGCCGTTGCGGTCACTCAGCGTCACACCCCCAGAGCTGCTGAGATTTTGGCCGTTCACGGTGAACGTGGCGTAGTGGTAATACGCCAAGCTGCTGGTGGCTTGTACGTCGGTGATCGTGGCTGTTGGCAGTGGGGTCGCGCTATTGCTGCTGCCACCACCGCCGCAACCTGTCAACGCGGTCAAAAGGGTGGCGGACAGCAGGGGCAGTGTGAGGCGGGTCAAACGCATGGGCAGGCTCCGAGAAAGATTCGGCGCGATGGTAGCGGAGCGTTTGGGGGCTGTGGTGAACGAATCGTTAGCGGCGGGTGCAACCTGAGGCCGGTTGCGCGGCAGACACCACGATGCCGGCCACGATGAGCAAGAAGGCCACGCCGTGATACCACTGCGGCGCTTCACCCAGCAAGGTGGTGGAGAGCAGGGCGGCAAACAAGGGCGTGAGGTTGCTGAAGAATCCGGCCACCGTGGGCCCCGCCAAGGCCACCCCCCGGCCCCAGAACCAGTAGGCAATGATCGACGGGCCGATGACGATGTAGGCGAGGGCGGCGACCACGTTGCCGCTCCAAGCGATGTCACGCGGGCTGATGAGCTGCTCCAACCCCGCAGCGCTGCCGGCCCAGACGAGGCCAAAAAGGGTTTGCACCAAAAGCCACTCGGACCAGCTCCACGGGCGGCTTGCATGATCGGGCTCAGTGATTTGCGGGCGGGCAGTGCCTTGCATCGAAGCGGGTGGCCGCACCAGCATCCAGCTGTAGATCGACCAACTGGCCGCCGCCAGCAGCATCCAGAGATCACCCCGCTGGATGTGAACCTGCCGCAGCACCGCCAGATCGCCCCGACCCAGCACCACCGCCACGCCGGCCAGCGAGAGCAGGGCCCCGAGCATTTGCAATCGTCGGGGACGCACGCCATA
The DNA here is from genome assembly GCF_057922285.1 of Leptothrix toolikensis (SeqCode). Taxonomy (NCBI): domain Bacteria; kingdom Pseudomonadati; phylum Pseudomonadota; class Betaproteobacteria; order Burkholderiales; family Sphaerotilaceae; genus Leptothrix; species Leptothrix toolikensis (SeqCode). The sequence goes on along the minus strand of NZ_JBYSVC010000082.1, from coordinate 4,189 downwards.
GCCCAGCGCACCCACCACCAGCATCCAGATCGGCATGCTGGCGGCGATCAAGGTGACGTTGATCGGGGTGGAGGTGGTCAGGGCCAGATATTGCAAGGCGTTGTAGGCCCCGACACCGAACAGACCCAAAGGGGCCAAGTAGCGCCAACGGCGCAGCAGCTCAAGCCACTGCGATCGCTGCTGGATGGCGCGTCGGCCCAGCACGGCCAGAATCAGCAGCACGAACAGCCAGCGCAGGGCGTTGAGCATCAACGGCGGCACGCTGCCCACCGCCATGCGTCCCACCACCGCGTTGCCGGCCCACAGCAGGGGCGGCAAGCTCAAAAAAGCGATGACGCGCGCGGTGAGCGGGCTGCTCATGGCTGCGGCTGCTCGGTGCTTCTTTCGATCAACTCGATCTTGTAGCCGTCTGGGTCGGTGATGAAGGCGATCATGGTGTTGCCCCCTTTGACCGGGCCGGGTTCCCGGCTGATGGCACCACCGAGTTCAGCCGCCCGGGTTCGCACCGCTGCGCAGGTGGCTGCGACGTCTGCCACCCCGATGGCGATGTGGCCGTAAGCCGTGCCCAGCTCATAGCCATCCACCCCGTGGTTGTAGGTCAGCTCCAACTCAGCGTGTTCGGGGTTCTTGCCGTAACCCAGAAAAGCCAAGTCATAGCCTTGCTCGGGCCGGTGTGTGGTGCGCAGCAGCGTCATGCCAAGCACTTGGGTATAGAAGTCGATAGCGCGCGGCAGGTTGCCCACGCGCAGCATGGTGTGCAGCAGTCTCATGGTGGTGGTTGAGCTCAGAGGTGGATCAAGCGTACTTGGTGCGGCGGTCCTTGAGCAGGATGGGGGTGATCTCGACCGTGCGTGGCCCGTCGGTGATCCAGACGGTGCCATCTTGAATGGTGACCTGCCACTGCATGCTGCGCTCGACCAACTTGGCCAACTCGGCGCTCGATTCAGCGGGGATGCGCCACACAGCCACTTTGTCCATGCGATCAAGTTTGTTCATGATCCCAGCCCACCAGATGGGGGTGCTGGCGGTGTAGCTGTAGACGCTGACTTGTTCGGAGCGTGAACTGGCTTTTTGGAGACGGCGCTCATCGGGCTGGCCCAGCTCGATCCAATGCAAGATATCGCCGGTGAGATCGCGTTGGAAGACGTCCGGGGCGTCCGGGTCGGAGAGCCCAACGCCAAAGTCGAGCGTGCCGCGATGATCGTCGGCGGGCACGTGCAAGGCGAAAGCCAGCACCCGCAGCAACATGCGTTCATCGGTTTCGGAAGGGTGACGCGCTAAGGTGAGGGCATGCGCGGCGTAAATGCCCCGGTCCATGTCGGCAATTTGCACGTGGGCTTTGTGGATGGTGGCTTTGAGCGCCATGGTGCGGACCGCTGGAGGCGGCCTTGGAGGACAGGGGGCGCTGATTTTAAGGCCCGATCTGTCAACCAGTTACCGCTTCCTTCATTCCGATACAGCCCATGGCTTCAGAGCGCTCGGGGTTCTGACCTAATATGCGCGGCGCAGTCCAGATCCTGAACATGGAGAGAACGTGGGACTTATTCGTGGCCTTGTGGCCTTGGTGATTTTGGTGGCTGCTGTCTGGCTGGGCTATCGCTGGGGGGGTGTTGAGGTGGCGCGACTTAAGGCGGAGTTGGCTGAAATCGCCCGTGTGGCCGATGCCGCTCAGCAAGAGCACCAGCGGGCCAGCAAGGCGCTGGAGCAGCGCATGAGCGAACAAGCTGCTGCGCATGATGTCAAGGTGGCGGCGTTGAATCAGCAGGCTGATACGGATCGTCAGGCACTGGACCAGAGTCTGAAGCACGCGGATGTTCGCCAGACGGAGTTGAGCAAGCAACTTCGCCAGACGGGCCAAGAGTTAGACAAGGTTCGGGTCCGGTTGAGCGACGGCTCTGGCAGTGTCGAAGACCGAGCTAACGCCGTAGCGCGAGAAGCCGAGCTGATCGACTTGCGTGACAAGCTGGCCAAGGCGCAAGCCGCCCAAGCGTGTTTGAAGATCCCCGTGCCTTCGGAAACTTTGACGGTTCTTAATCGCAGCGCGCAACCTTGAGACTCTGGAGATTGCTCATGATGAAGAGGATGTTGATCTGCGCTGCGGTGTTGGCCAGTGGCTGCACGCACTATGTGCCTGTCGTGACGCCTGCCCTGCGCTGTGAACCGGCCCCCAACCTTTTGCAAAGCTGCGAACGGCCCGGTTTGATGCCTGATGGCAGCACTTACGGTGATCTACTCCATCAGGCCCAGACGGACCGACAGAACTTACAGCGTTGCGTTTTGCAGCATGCCGACCTCGTGCAGGCCTTGGCGGTGTGCAATGAAGAAATTGAGCGCCACAACGACGCGCTGACCAAGATCAACGCGGCCGCAGGAAAATCATCGTCGCCTTGACGTCTGACATCGTCCATGCCCGCCCTGTTTGTTAGTTATCGACCCCAAGATCAGCCGGATTGGCTGCTGTCGCAGGTCCGCGCCCGCGTTCAAAAGGACGTTGCAGTCGATTGGGTTGAGCTAGGCGGCTCGCTGGAGTCTTGCCAAATGGTGCTGGTGATGATCGGCCCGCAATGGCTGAGTGCCGCCCATGCCGACGGTCGTCGTCTGATCGATGACCCGCAAGATGCTGTTCATCTCACGTTGACGCGTGCGCTGGACCGGGGCTTGCGCTTGGTGCCGGTGCTGTTGGATGGCACCGTCATGCCGCGCTCCCATGAGTTGCCGACTGCCTTGCAAGCCTTGGTGCGCCGACCGGCCATGAGTCTTCATCCGCAGCGCCTGGATGCCGATATGGGCATGCTGGTCAGCATGATCCGGCGCACGCTGGAGTCCTCGTTTGGCTCGGTGGTGGCCTCTTCGGTGTCGGTACACGCTAAAAACGACCTCCCGCCGCCGCCGCCACCGCCATCACCATCACCATCACCATCACCATCACCGCCGCTGCCTCCCATCACACCGCCCCCGGTTTCGCCGCTGCGCGGGTTGTCTGATCCCGCTGATTTGCCCGAGTTGGCGCAGTTGTTTGCACCCAGCCCGGCACCGGCACTCACCCCGACACCTGCGCCTGTGTCTGCGCCTGCACAGGCCCCTGCGGTGGTGCCAGCGCCACCGCAGATCGCATCCGACCTTGCCTCCGACCCGCCATCGCGGCCATCCTTGGCCGCCTCGGATCGCCGTGAGCGACGTCGGGCCAAGCAGTTACAAAAACGGCGCACCATCGTCGTTCGGCTCTTGATGGTGATCGGCGGGTTCATCTTGTTGATCGGTTTGGCCGCGCTGGGCTGGATGCTGCTGCACCGCCTGGCTCGTCCCGGTGAAACCGAGCCCGCCACGCAAGCGGTCAAACCGGCCGAGTCTGCGGTGGTGTTATCGGCGCAAGCGGCCTCAGCTAAATCCGCCAATGCCCTGCCACCCCTCACGCCGGGTCAAGCCTTTCGGGATTGCGAGGCACCCGCTTGTCCCTTGATGGTGGTTTTGCCGGCGGGGCGTTTTTCGATGGGCTCATCAGCCCCGGGCATGGGGGCCTACGACGATGAGCGTCCTGCCCATGAGGTGAGTGTGCGCAAGGTGGCCTTGGGGCGTTTCGAAGTGACGTTCCAAGAGTGGGAGGCTTGCTTCCAAGACAAAGAGTGCTTGCGGTGGCCTTCAGACGAAGGCTGGGGACGCGAAAACCGACCCGTCATCAATGTCAGTTGGGAAGATGTGCAGGGTTACCTCAAGTGGTTAAGTCACAAGACCGGCCAGACCTATCGCCTGCCGACAGAGGCCGAGTGGGAATATGCCGCTCGGGCCGGCACGACAAGCAACTACGCTTTTGGCAACGATGAAAAGGGTTTGGGCGATTACGCTTGGTTCAGCGGCAACAGCGGCAACCAGTCTCATCCGGTGGGTGAGAAGAAACCCAATGCCTTTGGCATGTATGACATGCATGGGGGCGTCTGGGAATGGGTTCAGGATTGTTGGCATCCCAATTACCAAGGTGCCCCAGCCACGGGCGTGGCTTGGGAGGCCGATTGCCGCTCGGGCAATCGGCGCACCGTGCGCGGCGGTGGCTGGAACGATACGCCACGGGTGGTGCGTTCGACCTATCGCTACGGTTATCTCTCGGATGGTCGTAGCTTGTCGCAGGGCTTTCGCGTGGCCCGTGAGCTGAGCCCCTGAACGAACGCTGAACGCTTAGATCTTCTTGCCGCTC
>NZ_JBYSVC010000081.1:0-10800 GCF_057922285.1 Leptothrix toolikensis (SeqCode) | reverse complement strand
CACCCGTGCGAATCCAGTCCCGGTAATCGGGATGCTCCGCCAAGGTGGCAAAGCAGTAGCCCTTTTTCAGCAAACCCGTGACCAGCGGCTCCAGCACCGCCGGTGCCCACGGGTCTTTACGCGACCAAATCCCTAAGTGCGCCGCCAAGATGTCACCCGGGCGAATGTCGCGCAGCGCCTTGGCCAGCAGTTGCGCGTTGGGATAGCGCTCGCTGGGCAGCTCATCGCCCAAAAAGCCCGCCGGACTCCACGGCACCATGCGGTAGCCGCATTGCTTGGCGGTGGCCTCCAACTGCGGTGAGACCTTGCCCCCTGGGGCACGGAAGATCGGCGCGATGCTGCGCCCGCCACTCATCTCGGCAAACCGCTTGGCCGGCCGATTCAGTTCAGTGCAGATCTGCGCGGCATCCCAAACTTGCGTCTTACCGGCCTGCGGGCCAAACGACGCCTTCATCTCAAAGCGCCCGTCCGGCAGATCGCGCCGCCAGCCCACGTGATCCCACGTGTGGCTGCCAAAAAGGTGGCCTTCGTCGGCGCGCGCCTTCCACCACGGTGCCCAGTGGTCGTCGAGGCTGCCGCCATCGGCGGTGCGCTCGTTGGCCATGAAGAAAGTCACCTTGATCTGATGGCGCTGCAAGACCTCAGCGATCAGCGGTGCCACGCCCATGTGGCCGGTGTCAAAGGTCAGAAAAATGGGTTTGGCGCAACGGGGCGGGTTGAGCAGCGCGGGCTCCGCCGGAGCCGCCATCGCCGACCCGACGGAAGCGACCGCACCCGCCGCCATCAAGGCGACCACGGCCTGGCTAAGCCCACAACGCGACAGAAGATTCATACAAAGGCCTTATTGACGGGGAGCGTGATCCAGCATCCAAACCCCATGGGGCGATTTGCCCACATTGATTTGCTGCACCACTTTCTTCGACGCCGTATCGATCACCGTGAGCTTGCGCGCCCAGCGCGAAGCCACGTAGATGAACTTGCGGTCGGCCGACAAATCCATGCAATCGGGACCGCTGGGCCCGGGATAAGTGTCCGTCACGCTCAGGGTTTGGATGTCGATGCGGCTGATCGTGTTGGCCACACGGTTGCTTACCAGCACATGGCGCTTGTCACCCCAAGCGCGGAAAGCGTGCGCGCCGTCGCCGGTCGGGATGCGCTTGATCAGCTTGGGCTCGGTGCCTTGCACATCCCACGCCTCGACCACCGAGTCCCCCGTCAAACCAACCAGCAAGGTTTTGTCATCGGCACTGAGAAACACGTCGGCCGGCATCTTGCCCGAGGGGTGCGTCCAGCGCGGGGTTTGGGTGGCCAAGTCGATAGCGATGAGCTGATCGCTGTCTTGCAAGCTGGCATAAACCACCGTGCTTTTGCTGTCGATGATCACGTGGCTCGGCGTTTTGCCTGCCGGCACGCGCTTGGCCAGTTGCAGCTCAAAGCCGCCCCCGGCCGGGCGGATCACCTTGTAGATATCGATGTGGTTGAGCCGATTGGCAGCGGTCACAAACCACTTCATGTCGGGTGAAAAACGCAGCTGATAGGGATCGACGATGTCGTTGATCGTGCGCTGGATATCGCCGGTGCGCGGATCAACCAAGGTGAGCGAATTGCCCAGCGCGTTGGCCACCAAGAGCGATTTCTCGTCCGGCGAAAGGTAGAGGTGATGCGGCTCTTTGCCCACCGGCACGCGCTTGATCTCAGTCAGCGCCACCGGATCAATCACGCTGAGCGTGGCGTCGAGCGAGTTGAGGACAAATATCGGCGTCTTGGCGGACGCAGCGCTGGAGGCCGCCGATGCCGCCGCGCTCCCTTGGGCTTGGGCCGATATCCATACGCCCAAACCCAGCCCCAAACTCAGGCCAACCCACCGTGCCATCTTCGTCAAACCCATATCGTCCTTGTTGATCGATGCAAAAGAAATCAAAAAGCGCTCAATGCGCATGCATCCCGCTCACGATAAGCGAGATTGAACCCAGTCCCGCCGCCAACCAGATCAATTGGGAGAGCGTTTCACGCCAGTGCAGGCGGCGTTGCAACTGCGGAATCAAATCGGCCACCGCGATGTAGATGAAACTGCTTGATGCGGCCACCAGAAAGTACGGCAGCAGGTCTTGGAAGGGGCCAATGATGTAATAACCCAACACCCCGCCCAACACGGCGGCCATGCCGGACAGCGCGTTGTAGACCAAAGCCCGGGTGCGCGAAAACCCCGCATTGAGCAACACGATGGTGTCACCCACTTCCTGGGGAATCTCATGGGCAATCGCTGCGATGGCAGTGATCCAACCCAGCTGGACATCGGTCAGGAAAGCGGCGGCGATCAAAATACCGTCGCAAAAATTGTGGATGCTGTCGCCGACCAGCACGCTCCAACCGCCACGACCGGCTTGTTGAGCGTCAAACCCGTGATGGTGGTGATGCGCAGGGTCGTCGCCTTCGTGGTGGTGGCCATGGCGATAAAGCTCGGCCTTTTCCAGCAAAAAGAAAAAGAGCAACCCACCAAGCAGGGTCAGAAACAGCTCATGGGCATCAGCATGACTCTCAAAAGCCTCCGGCAGCACATGCAACAAAGCCGTGCCCAGCAGCACCCCGGTGGAGAGGCTGACCATGTGCGGCACCACCCGACCCAGCACTTGATAGGTCAGGAACGCTGCCAGCAAAACCGACAGCACACCACCGGCAAAGGTGGCCAACACGATGAACAACAGGGTCATGCAATCTTTCTGGGGTGATCAGGCCACGCCGTGCGAACGCAACCAATCAAGGCAGCGCAGCCAACCATCTTCGGCCGCATCCTTGCGATAGCTGGGGCGGTAATCAGCGTGGAAGGCGTGGGGGGCTTCAGGGTAAACCACGAAGCTGGAGGCTTGGGCTGCCTTCGACCCCTCAGCTAAGCCCAGCTTCATTTGATCGACTTGGGCCAGCGGAATGCCAGCATCTTGGCCCCCATAGAGCCCAAGCACGGGCGCATGCAGCTTGGCAGCTTGGTCGATGGGATGCACAGGGGTGTACTCGTTCGCTGACCCGGTCAGACGACCGTACCAAGCCACCGCCGCTTTGAGGCGCGGATTGTGGGTCGCGTAGAGCCAACTGATGCGGCCACCCCAGCAAAACCCCGTCACCCCCAAGCGATTCAGATCGCCGCCGTGGGTCGCTGCCCAAGTTGCGCAGGCGTCCAGATCGGCCATGACTTGGGCATCCGGCACTTTGGCCACCACCTCGCTCATCAACTTGGCGATCTCACCATAACTGCCCGCATCGCCTTGGCGCACAAACAGCTCCGGGGCGATCACCAAGTAGCCCTGTTTGGCCAAGCGGCGTGCGACATCGGCGATGTGCTCATGCACCCCAAAAATTTCACTGGCCAAAAGCACCACCGGCCAAGGGCCCGGCCCCGTAGGTACAGCGCGATACGCAGGCAGTTTGAAGCCAGCGACGTCGATCTGCACCTCGCCCGCGACCAACCCGACCGCATCGGTATGTCGTGCGGTCTGCGCCAAAGCGGGTAAAACAGCAAGGGCAAAGCCCACACCCAGCCCGGTGCGAACAAAATCGCGCCTGTTGTGAATCCGTGATGGCATCAGCGTGTCAATGTCCAGACGGAAGGCATCATGATCATCCATAACTACTTCTTTCATGCGCAAGGGCAGCCATTCTAGGAAGCCAGTCCTCGCACTGCATCACAGGGACAATTCGGACCATGCTCGTTACGCACCCCAACCCCCTTGACGGTCGCCTCTATGCGGCGCTGGATCTCGGCTCTAACAGCTTTCGGCTTGAAATCGGTCGGTTGCGCAAAGGCCGCTACTTGCGACAGGACTACATGAAAGAGTCGGTGCGCCTTGGGGCCGGCCTGAGCCGCCATGGCCGTCTCAGCGAAGATGCCATGCGACGCGGTTTGGCTTGCTTGGCTCGTTTTCGCGACCGACTCGATCTCGCCCCGGAAGCCCAAGTCCGGGTGGTTGCCACCCAAACGCTGCGCGAAGCGCTCAACCGCGACAGTTTTGTCCATCGCGCCGAATTGGTGCTGGGCCACCCCATCGACTTGATCGGTGGCCGCGAAGAAGCCCGGCTGATCTACTTGGGCGTCTCGCGTCTTCAACCCGCCAAGCGCACCCGGCTGGTGATTGATATTGGCGGACGTTCGACCGAGTTGATCTTGGGGCGCGGTGCGGATGCGCTGGTCACCGAATCGTTCAATGTGGGCTGCATCAGCTTGGCCCAACGCCATTTCCCCGACGGCCGCTACAGCGCAGAGGCTTTCCGCGCCGCACAGATCACCGCTGCGGCCTGCTTCGGCCCGGGGCTCGGTACCTTTGGGGCCTCGCACTGGCAAGAAGCTCTGGGCTCTTCGGGCACGGTGGCCTCGATTGCCGAGATCTTGTATGTCAACAAGATCACCGATGGCAGCGTGACCCCGGCCGGTTTGCGCTGGTGCATCGAAGCGTGCTTGAAGGCGGGCCGACTTGATCGGCTTGATTTGCCCGGGCTTGAGCCCGGTCACCGCGCCGTGCTGGCCAGCGGGCTGGCGATCCTCTACACCTTGGCCGTGCATCTGGACATCCCCTCCCTGCTGCCCGCCCGGGGTGCCCTGCGCCAAGGCGTGGTCTTTGATCTCGACGACCGGCTCAACGCCCAACAAACCCTGCCAGGCCGCCCGACACCGGCCGATTTGCGCGATCTCACGACTCAGAGCTTGCAAAGCCGCTTTCATGTCGATCTGCGCCAAGCCCGCCGAGTCGCCGCAGTGGCTTTGAGCTTGTTTGATCAAGCTTGGCCAAGCGCCACCCAGGAGGCCCGCAATCAACTTGGCTGGGCCGCCGCGCTGCACGAAACCGGGCGCTTGGTGTCGCATCACGAACCCCATCGGCATGGGGCTTATCTGATCGGCCACGCTGATGCCCCCGGCTTCTCGTACAGCGAACAGCAACGGGTGGCCGATCTGATTGGCGCGCACCACGGTGCTTTGCCCGGCGAGCATCCGCCATGGGATGACACACCCATTCATCAAATGCTGTGCTTGCGCTTGGCGACTTTGCTCTGCCATGGCCGCGACGCGGGGTTGTCACAAGCGGTGACGCTACACATGGACCGCCAACAAGCGCGCATCCATCTCCCCGAAGGCGACACCAGCTTGCACCTGCGCACCCACCATCTGTTGGACGAAGAAATTCGTCTTTGGCAACGCGCGCCCCATTTGCGCTTGATCCTGATCCATTCCTGAAACTCTCTGCTGCGCACCACGCTGCGACACCACCATGCATGCCGACAAAGAAATCGACACCCGGGGCCTGAATTGCCCGTTGCCCATCCTCAAGGCCAAAAAAGCCTTGGCCGACATGGGCAGCGGTGAGGTGCTGAAAATTCTCGCCACCGACAACAGCTCCCTGCGCGACTTCAAGATGTTTGCCAAGCAAAGTGGCAACGAACTCATCGAACAGCAAACCTTGGCACCCAATGAATTCGTGCATTGGCTGCGTCGGCGCTGATCACAGCGCCAGCGATTTCAGGTAAGCGCGAAACCCAGGGCCAAGCTCAGGGTGCTGTAGGGCAAGCTCGACGTTGGCTTCGAGCCAACCATCCTTGCTGCCACAGTCATAGCGCTTGCCGATGTATTGGTAGGCAAAGACCTTTTCACGCCGCAGCAGCGAAGCGATACCGTCCGTGAGTTGGATCTCGCCACCGACGCCTCGGGGCTGGGTGGCAATCTCGTGAAAGACACCGGGCGTCAGGATGTAGCGCCCCGCCACGCCTAGACGCGAAGGAGCCAGTTCCGGGGCCGGTTTTTCGACCATGCGCTGCACGTCGATCAGCCGCTCACCCACCGGCACGCCCGCGATCACACCATAGCGACGAGTCTGTTCGAGCGGCACCTCCTGCACCGCCAAGATCGAGGCGCGCCACTCCTCAAACTGCGCCACCATCTGTTGCAAGACCGGCGGCTCACCGATCATCAAATCGTCGGCCAGCAACACCGCAAAAGGCTCATTGCCCACCAAGCGTTGGGCGCAAAGCACCGCGTGGCCCAAACCGAGCGCTTGCGACTGGCGCACATAGATGCACTCCATGTCGGCCGGTTTGACGCTGCGCACCACGTCCAGCAGTTCGTGCTTGTTGGCCTGCTCAAGCGCCACTTCAAGCTCGAAAGTCATGTCGAAATGATCTTCAATCGGGCGTTTGTGGCGACCTGTCACAAAGATCATCTCCCGCACCCCTGCCGCGTAGGCTTCCTCGACGGCATACTGGATCAGCGGTTTATCCACCACCGGCAGCATCTCTTTCGGTTGGGCTTTGGTCACGGGCAGGAAGCGTGTTCCCAAGCCTGCTACCGGAAAAATCGCTTTCTTGACTTGCATAAAAGGGGTCTCGTTGTGACTGAAATGATTCTGTCATGTCAAATCCCGCGCGATTCATCGGCCTGTGAGCAACTGTGCTGCCCTGCACATGTTTAACATGCAGGCTATATCAAGGACATTGTGAACCCATGGACCTGCTCATTGCCGAACCCCTTGAGGCTGACGTGCTGCAGTGGCTGGATGCTCGCCACGAGCTTTTCTACGCGCCACGTTTGGCCCGGGAACGTCGTGCGTTCCAAGAAGCCCTGGCCAGCACCCGTGCTGTCTTGATCCCGCCACAGATTGGCATCGACGCCCAAGCGCTCGAAAACGCGCCCAACCTTCAGGCCATCGGCCGGATCGTCGCTGGGCCGGAAAACATTGATCTCTCGGCCTGCGCGCGCCAAAAGATCGAGGTGGTACGCAGCTCGGACGCCGCCGCACCCGCCGAAGCGGAGTTCATGTTGGGGGCGCTCTTGGCCCTGCTGCGCCCGAGCCCCGAAGATGCGGATCGCATCGCTGGCCGTGAACTCGGGGCTTGCACGGTGGGGTTGGTCGGCATGACCCAAACGTCACGGGTCTTGGCGCGGCTCTTGCAACCGCTGGGCTCAAGAATCGTCGGCTACGACCCCTCCTTGCATGCCTCTGACGGCCAATGGAGCCGCTGGGGGGTGCAGCCCTTGGGCTTGCGCGATCTGTTCGAGAACACCGACGCGGTGTGCGTGCAGATGAGCTACTACAACCGCTACCGAGGCCTGCTGGGCGAGCGCGCCCTGCCCTATTGCCGCCAAGGCCAAGTGCTGGTGAGCGTCTCGCCGCTGGCACTGTTCAACGAAGAAGTGCTGGCCGACGTGCTCAAAAGCGGGCGCATGGCTGCTGCGTGGCTCGACAGCATGGGCCCAGGCAGCTTGGACCCGGGACAGCCCTTGCACAACGCGCGCGGCCTGCTGGTCACACCGCGCTTGGCGGCCTATACCCGTGAAGCACGCCTGCGCAGTGCTTGGGGCGTGGCGCGGCGTATTGATGAGATTTTGCGGACCTCCAACGTCAAAAGCCCTGCGCGGGGCATCAGTACGAACACCCCCAGTGGCAACAACGCCAGCAGTGCCAATAGCGTCAATAGCGCCAACAACATCCTTCGGTCCTCGCCGCAGAATCCGCCGCCGCAACAGCCGGTACACACCCTCCCCGAAGACCCAGTGTCCTTGTTAGAGTCCTCCATGCCGCAGGCACCGCTGATCAAGCCCAGCCACCGGGGGTATCGCAACGAACCGCCCTTGCACCGGGAAGATGCCCAGCCCACGCGACCAATTGACTACGACGACGAGAAAGACATGCTGTTCCGGCAAAACGAGATGCAGCAGATCTTTCAAAAAGATCTGCTGTTTCGCAACACGGTCAGCCCAGACGCAGAGCCTGCTCCCGCACCCGTTCGAGAGTCAACTTAAAGCCGGCAACCCGCTCGCGCTCCTGCGCCACCACGGCCGCTGGGGCGCGGGCCACAAAGCTCTCGTTGCCCAACTTGGCCTCGGCTTTGGTGATCTCGCCCGCCAAACGGGCGATTTCCTTGGCCAGACGGGCCCGCTCAGCCTCCACGTCGATCTCGACCTTCAGCGCCAGCCGTGCGGCGCCCTGCACCGCCACCGGCGCCATCTCGGTCGCTGCCGCAAAAGCCGCTTCTTCGCTCAGCACCAGCACATCGCTGAGCTTGGCCAGCGCCTTGAGCAGCGCTGCGGCTGAGGTGATGAACTCGGCGTCCCCCAAGGTCACCAAGGGCACACGCTCTGCGGGCGACAGACTCATCTCGCTGCGCAGGCCTCGGCACACGCCCACCACCGCTTTAAGGCGCGCCACCCAAGCGTCAGCGGCTGCATCCACACGCTCCAACTGCGCCAGCGGATAGGCCGCCGTGACAATCGAAGCGCTCGAACCTGCGGCCTTGCGACCAGCCACGGGTGCCACCGCTTCCCAGAGTTCAGCGGTGATGAACGGCGTGATCGGGTGCAGCAAGCGCAGGATGGTTTCCAGCACGCGGATCAAAGTGCGGCGCGTCGCACGGGCGCCAGCCTCGTCGCCGCTCTCTTTGGCCACGGCCAGCTGCACCTTGGCGATTTCCAAGTACCAGTCGCAGTACTCGTCCCAGACAAACTGGTAGATCGCGTTGGCCACAAAGTCGAGCCGGTAATCAGCAAAGCCTTGGGCCACAGTGGCTTCGAGGCGTTGCAACTCGCTGGTGATCCAACGGTCCGCTTGACTGAAGGACAGATAACCGCCCGCCACGCAGACCGCTGCACCATGCTCGGCCAAGCCGCAGTCTTGCTCTTCGGTGTTCATCAACACGAAGCGGGTGGCGTTCCAGAGCTTGTTGCAGAAGTTGCGGTAGCCCTCGCAGCGCTTGGCGTCGAAGTTAACGCTGCGCCCCAAGCTGGCCATGGCGGCAAAGGTGAAGCGCAGCGCATCCGCCCCGTAGCCGGGAATCCCTTCGGGGAATTCCTTTTCGGTCGCCTTGCGCACCTTCGGCGCGGTTTCGGGCTTACGCAAGCCTTGGGTGCGCTTTTCCAGCAACTCGGGCAGTGCGATGCCGTCGATCAGATCGACCGGATCGAGCACATTGCCTTCCGACTTGCTCATCTTCTTGCCCTGCGCATCGAGCACCAAGCCGTGGATGTAGACGTGCTTGAAAGGCACCTTGCCCGTGAAGTGCTTGGTCATCATGATCATCCGGGCAACCCAGAAAAAGATGATGTCGTAGCCGGTCACCAGCACCGAGCTGGGCAGGAACAAGTCTTGTTCGATGGTCTTTTCAGGCCAGCCCAGCGTGCTGAACGGCACCAGTGCCGACGAATACCACGTGTCCAGCACGTCCTCATCGCGGGTCAGCGCGCCGCTGTAGCCGGCCGCTGTGGCCTTGGCACGGGCCTCATCTTCGCTGCGCGCCACGAAGAGTTCACCGCTCTCGCCGTACCAAGCCGGGATCTGATGACCCCACCAGAGCTGGCGGCTGATGCACCAGTCTTGAATGTTCTTCATCCACTGGTTGTAGGTATTGACCCACTGCTCGGGCACGAAGGTCACTTCGCCCGAATCGACCGCTTCGATCGCCCCTTGAGCAATGCTCTTGCCCGACGCCCCCGGCTTGGTCATGGCCACGAACCACTGATCCGTCAGCATCGGCTCAATGATCTGGCCGGTGCGGGCACAGCGCGGCACCATCAACTTGTGCTTTTTCACCTCGACCAGCAGGCCTTCGGTCTCCAAATCAGCCACCAGCGCTTTGCGAGCGACAAAGCGATCCAAGCCGCGCAGGCCGGTGGGGATGTCGTCCAGATCCGTGCGCACGCTGGCGTCGAGCGTGAAGATCGTGATCATCGCCAAGCCATGGCGCAGGCCGACTTGGTAGTCGTTTTGATCATGCGCAGGCGTCACCTTGACCACGCCGGTGCCGAAAGCCTTGTCCACGTAGGCGTCGGCGATGATCGGCACCAAGCGGCCGGTGATCGGCAGCTTGACTTGCTTGCCGATCAGATGGGTGTAGCGCTCGTCCTCGGGATGCACCATCACGGCGGTGTCGCCGAGCATGGTTTCCGGGCGGGTCGTCGCCACCACCAGCGTTTCATCCGAACCTTCCACCGGATAGCGGATATGCCAGAGATGGCCGTCTTCTTCCTCGCTCTCGACTTCCAGATCCGACACAGCCGACTTCAGGATCGGATCCCAGCTCACCAGCCGCTTGCCCCGGTAGATCAGGCCTTCGTCATAGAGGCGCACGAAAGTCTCGGTCACAACCTTCGAGAGCTTCTCGTCCATCGTGAAGTACTCGTGCGGCCAACTCACCGAGTCGCCCATGCGGCGCATCTGGCGGGTGATGGTCGAGCCGGACTGCTCCTTCCACTCCCAGACCTTGGCGACAAAGTTCTTGCGCCCCAAGTCGTGGCGCGTCTTCTGACCTTCGACGCCTTTTTCCTGCAACTGGCGCTCGACCACGATCTGGGTGGCGATGCCCGCGTGATCGGTGCCCGGAATCCACAAGGTGTTGTGGCCCAGCATGCGGTGATAGCGCGTCAACGAGTCCATGATGGTCTGGTTAAACGCATGGCCCATATGCAGGGTGCCCGTCACATTGGGCGGCGGCAGCTGGACGCAGAAGCTGGGCTTGGTCGGGTCAAGCGTCGGGGCGTACACCCCACTCGCTTCCCAGGCCGGACCCCATTGGGCTTCGATCGGTTGTGGCTCAAAAGACTTGGAAAGCGCGTGGGTCATGGGATTGAACGTCGAGGAAGGCACAAAGTCTGTGCAAAGACGAGATTTTAGGGAGATCCCTTCTCATCGAGGGTGTCCGCCCTATCGTTTCGGCCCGACAATTCGGCACTTGAGTTACAGGACGGAAAGAATTGGAGTCCCCCAGCATGAGCAGTACGAGCCCGAGCATCAGCCTGAGCACTGAAATTCAAACCGTCGGCGTCATCGG
>NZ_JBYSVC010000080.1:0-10976 GCF_057922285.1 Leptothrix toolikensis (SeqCode) | reverse complement strand
CCTCGGTTTGGTTTGGCGGTTTGGGGGCCCATTCGGGGGGCGGTGGTGGCTTGGGCGGCGGTCAGCAAGCCAGCGGCAGCGACTATCAGCTGGTCTTCAACCACGAAGTCGGCCACGCGCTGAGCCTGCCGCACCTTGGAGATGTGACGGCGGCGCATCAAACCTCAGCGACCGGATTGCTTGACCCCTATATCGGTGAAACGGGCAATGCCGCCAGTGTTGGGGGCTATGTGGGCGGCGGCTTCGGCAAAACCACCGCCTATGACGCGCTCGACAACACGCTGATGCCTTGGGGCTGCCATGGCACCTTGGTCGAGGCCCAAGACCCGATGCAGCGCGGCTGCAACAACGTGGCCAGTGGGCGCTTGTTTGACCATTTCTCCGACTTTGCCACCGTGCAGATGCAGCGCTACTGGCGTGGCTCAGCCAGCGCCTACGCCGGCAGCGTGCCGTACTGGAGCAGTTTGATCCCCGGCAGCAGTGCGGCCGCACCGCAAGCCACCGTCTTCAACTTGCCGCTGCAAGGCGGCACGGTCCAAGCGGACTGGCGCAGCGTTGCCCCCAACGCAGCCCCCAATGCATCGCCCACTTTGACCCGCTACAACCTGGCGACGCGCAGCCAAGAGATCGTGCTGCGTCCACCCGGTGACGATGGCTTCGTCAAGCCGCTGCCCACGGCACCGGCGGGCAGCAGCTATGACAGCTACTACGACTTCCGCTTCCCGCAGCAATACAACGTGCCGGTCATCACCGTGGTCGGGGCCTTCAATGGGCCTGACGATGCGCTGTCAGCGGTCTTGGGCGTCTTCAAAACCCAAGGGCATCTGATGCGGCTTTGGGACCCGACCGATCCGGTGACCTTCAACCTGATCAAGCAAAGCATTTCAGGCGACAGCTTTTGGTGGGGTTGGAACTTGCACCTGCGGGTGGAGTACGCCGACGGCAGTTTTCGCCATGTGGCGCTGCACAACGACGTGAGCGCCACGGCTTTCAGCCACTGGGCGATCAATGTGCCCGATGACGGGCGGGTGATTCGCCGCATCAGTTTGCTGCACCGTCCCTTGTGCGTGCGCAACGGGGCCGCCACCGACCGCAGCTGCGACATCAGCGTCGCCGCCAACGGCATCACGGCGGCCAATGTCTACCAAGCCGCACGCACAGCGGCAGCGTGGGTGCCGCAATGACGCCACCCCATCAACTCGCCGTGGGCGAAACGTGGGTGGTGCGCCTGCCCGCCAACCCCAGCACCGGCTACCACTGGACGCTGCTGCCCATCGACCCCCCCATCGTGCAACAACTCGGCCCAGCGGAGTTCCAACCCACCGCACCCCACGTTTCACGTCGTGTGGGGGCCGGTGGCACCGAGCTGTTCCACCTCCAAGCCAACCTCCCCGGTGACGTCACCCTGCACTGGGTCTACCGCCGTCCCTGGGAGGCCCAGGGGGAGTCGGCTGATCGGTGCTCTATGTGGGTTCGGGTGGCACCTTAAGCTCAAACCGGCGCTGTACCCTCAAACAGCGTCCAGCCATTGCGACCGGAGCGTTTGACGCTGTACATGGCACGGTCGGCTTGGGCCATGACTTCGCGGGCATCTTGGGCGTGATCCGGGTTGGGGAGGGTGATGCCCATGCTCATCGTGACGGTGAGCCGGTGTTCTCCAAGCTGAACGGGTTCGACAAAGATGTGCAAGATTTTGTCGGCCACCCGGGTGGCGTTTTCGGGCTGGTTGAGTTCGGTCAACAAGATGACGAATTCGTCGCCGCCGATGCGTGCCACGGTATCGCAGGCGCGGATGCAGCTGCGCAGGCGCTCGGCCACTTGGCGCAGCAACTCGTCGCCGGTTTCATGGCCCCATTGGTCGTTGACTTGCTTGAAGTGATTCAAGTCGATGAAGATCAGCCCCAAAGCCCGATGGAAACGTTGGGCACGCAAGAGGCTTTGTGTCAGCCGCTCCATGAGCATGCGGCGGTTGGGTAAGCCGGTCAGCGGGTCGGCATAGGCCAAGGATTGCGCCAACTGCTCGGCGTGTTTGAGCTCGGTGATGTCACGATCATTGGCGCGCAGGCCCAAGGGCCGACCATCGCGGGAGCGTACCGGGCGGATGCCGCGTGCAATCCAGCGCAGCTCGCCGCTCTTGCAGCGGATGCGAAAGCTCAGGTCGCAGGGCGCGTCGTCGGGTCCGAGACGGCAGGCTGCGGCAACGCGCTCGCGGTCTTCTTCGAGCACGATCCGGTCCAGCAGTTCTGGGTCGGCCTTGTACTCAGCGGGGGCGTAGCCACTGACGCGCTCGCAAGCTGGGCTGATATAGATCAGCTGACCCTCCGGTCCCAGCCAAGTCTCCATGTCGTAGGTGTAGTCGGCCAAGGTACGAAAGCGCTCTTCGCTTTCTTGCAAGGCGAGCTGAGAGGTCATCCGCTCGGTCACATCGACAAAAGCCATGATGGCGATGTCGCTGCCCGGGAAAAGCGGGGCGATGTTGACATCGAACCAACCGATGCTGCCGTTGCGGCGTTGCAGTCGCAGCGTGTCGCGGTGGCAGCCACCGTTCTGGATGGCCGGATAGGCCTTGAGGCCGAAGTGGGCGAAGTCAGCTTCTTCGGCATAAAACGCTCGGGCGGGCATCCCCACCAAGGCCTCTGTGGCGTAGCCAAACATGCGGGCGAAAGCTTGATTGCCCCAGAGAATATGGCGTTGGTGCAGTTTGGCAATGCCGATGAGTTGACCATCAAGAATGGCTTTTTGCTCTTGCATCAGCCGCTTGATTTCCTCTTCATTACGGATCCGCTGGGTGATGTCGAAGATGATTGCCACCAAGAGGACACGGTCTTCGACCTCAATCGGGGTGGCATGCACATCGACCGTGCGGATCTCGCCGCTGCTGAGGCGATGCGGAAAAATAAAATGGGTGCATTCACCGCTTTGTGAGCGCTTGAGGGCGGCACCCACGTCTTCGGGTGGCAGGCAATTGATGTCCCGGATCGACATGCGGCACAGCTCGGTGTGACTCCAGCCGTAGAAACGCGTCGCGGCGGCGTTAGCGTCGAAGATGCTGCCGGTTTGGGGCTCAATCTGAAGAATCACGGCGTGGTGTTGATCGACCAAGCGGCGAAACCGCAGCTCGCTGGCGCGCAATTTTTCTTCAGAACGGTCGCGCGCGCGCGAGGCGCGATTCATCAGGAACAGGGCCGTGATCAGGATGAACAGGAAGACCACACCCAAGGCCATGGAGGCTCTGCCTAGGCGGTTGTCCTCGGCGATGTAGTCGTTTTCAGCGAGACCGACGGCAACGTAAATGGGCGTGTGACCGATGGCCCGGTAGCCATACATGCGTCTCACCCCATCCAAGGGAGAGGCCACGTCCAGAATGCCTTCTCGATCACCTTGTCGAATGGCTGGAGAAATGGCGAGGTCTGTGCTGGGGCTGTTATCTGCGACCACCGCGCCGGGATAGCTCACCACCAGTGCGCCGTTGTTGACGCGGCGCAGCGTCACGATGCTATCTGGGCCGAGCTGAAGGCCCTTCAGTTCCTCATGCAGGCTACCCACATCAATGGTTACCGTGGCGACGCCAAGGAAACGCTTTTGCTCATCCCGCACGGCATGGACGATGTCGAAGAACACGTGGCCCGAGGCGGGATGGGCCCGTGTATCCGAATAGAGCAGGGTGTCTTCGGGGTGTTCTTTAAGCTGATGAAAGTGCGCCTGATCCGCAATGCTGTCCTCGGCTTCTGTGGCCACGGAGGCATACAGGCTGCGCCCCTCGGCGTCAAAGTAGCGCAGCATTGAGTGATGCGCCAAGGCGTTGATGTGGGTTTGCAGCCAAGCGGCCACTTGCGGGCGGTACCTCTGGACCTGCGACCGCTGCATGGCTTGGGGCGGCACATGGTGGGCCATGAGGCTGACCACCTGTTCGGCGGCACTGAATTGCAAGCGCAAGTGGGTCTCCAGCACAAGGCTGAGATCCTCAACGCGTCCAATAGCGGCTGATCGGGCGTGCAGCCGAGAAGCTTGCAAATTCAGGGCCAGCAGCGCCAGAAAGGGCAGACTGATCACCAGCAGGACGATCAGGTAGCGGTGTCTGTGGCCAATCGTCATCCGGCGATCCTAGCGAAGAAACCTTCGGCAAAGCCTCGCCAGGCTTCACTTTTTCAAGTTTATGTGTGACTTGAAAACGTCGATGTCGTGCTGGCTCTCAAAACAGTGCTTCGGGAAAAGATTGAAGTGATCGTTGCTTTGGGGGTAGACCAAAATCACCGAAGGGCTTTCCTTGAATTGCTTCACATCACGCCAAGCGATGTGATGTGTTTCATCCTCAGCGTGGATGGTGATGTGCTCGTTGTCCCAACGAAAGTGCTGCTGACGCCGCAGCGTTGCGTCTTGCTTGTAAAGCTGCCGGGCCTGTTGAGGAATCAGGACAAAAAACTGGAGCAGCACCCAGCTCACCAAGCCGATGATCGTGCCGAGAAACACGGTGTTGGTGAGCTGATCGGTTTGGGCGTAGTACACCAGCACCAAGATGAATACGCCGGAAACCAGCATGCGGGTGGTCGGGCCGGGCACGGCGTGCAGGCGCTGCGCGTCGATCAGATCTTGTTCGGTGTAGTGGAGCGTGCGGTTCATGTCGGCAGAAACGGATGAAGCGGGGACGGGGCGCGACCATAGCAGAACTGGAAAAACAAACAGCACCCGAGGGTGCTGTTTGACATGCGAAGAGAACCGTTTATTTGATCGTGATCGCTTTGATCACCGCCGTGGCCGTGGCCCATGTACCGTCGCCCGCTTGACTGGCTGTGACCGTGCATTTTCCGACCGCTGTAGCGCTCAAAACACCATTGGTGATCAAGCAACCCGTGGATACGGGGGCGCTCACGACGCTGTAAGTCACCCCTAAACCTGAAGAGGCTGTGGCCCCCAGTGTCAAGGTGGCGGGTCGCGTGAGCGTTGTAGCCAGGGTTGCAGGGAAGGTGATGGTTTGGGCCTTTTTGCTGATCGTCACCGACTTGGTCGCGGTCACGGTGTTCCACAGGGTGTTGCCGGCTTGCGTTCCCGTGACCGTGCAGGTGCCCATAGCTATCGGGGTGATGCTGCTGCCAGCCACCGAACAGATCGTCGGGGTCGAAGTCGCGGTCAGCGTGACGGGCAGGCCTGAGGACGCGGTGACTGTGCCTGTGCTGCCCAATGTGACCGCTGTCGGGGTCGTCAACGTCTGATTGACCTTGATCATGGTGATGGCCGTCGACGCATTGCTCCAAGCCGACGCGGTATTGGGTGAGGGCAGGGCAGCGACTGCCATGGCGTTGGCCGCCATGCGGTAGCTGACCGACCCACCGCTGGTGGCTGTTACGGTGATGGTCTTGTTCGTCCCCGTGGTGGCCGAGGTGGTGGAGGCCACGCTGCCCACATCCGTCCAAGCGCCGCCTGCCACCGATTGCTGCACGCTCCACGACTTCTCGATCTTGGAGTTGTCGGTGAACGTCAGCTTGATCGAAGCGGTGCCTGCGGTTTGGGCCACAGCGGTCAGTGCTGGAGCAGTCGGCAGGGCCACGTTGGCCACAGCCGAAGTGGCCGAGCCCGCCGCACCCACAGCGGTGATCCGGTAGCTGCGCAGGGTATCGGCCGGCAGGGGTCTTGGATCGAGGTTGTTTGTCAAGTTGGCCGGGAGGGTGACCAAGGGTGCCCAAGTGGTGCCATTGCCGCTTTCAACGATCTGCTGGTACTCGGTGTTGGCGTTATCGGTCCAAGCCAGTTGCATGCCACCGGCCAGGGCGGTGTTGGCGGTCAATCCCGTGGGGGCGCTCGGAACCGCCTCGCTCACTTGGAACACCAGCGGACGCATGAAGTCGTTTTCTTCGTGGCCCAAGATGTGGCAGTGCCAGACATATTCCCAACCAAAGTTGGTCATGGTGTTGACCACTTGGGTTGGCAGGCCGGTGTTGACATCGACCTGCGTGAAGCCAAACGGTGAGCCCAGCGGTTGGCTCGGATCCATCGGTCGCACGCTCAGCGGCAACCCAAAGCCCGGCATGGTCGGGTGCTTGGGCTTCAAGGCCACGATGATGTCCTCCAGCGGATTCATCTTGACGGTTTCTTTCCAGCCCACTTCGCTGGGGTCGGGTGCGGTGATGAAGCCATCCCAGCCCACGCGGTTGATCACCTGCACGTTCATGAGGTGGAAATGCACCGGGTGGGTATCAACACCGTTGTGGGTGATCTTCCAGATCTGGGTTTCGAAGTCGTTGATGATTTCGGTGGCCGGATCAATGTAGAGCAGCGGGATGGTGGTTTGCGTCAGGGCGCTGGTGAAGGGCAACTCGATGCCGAGCGTGGCGTTCAAGCGGCCAAAGGTCGGCTCGAACAACTCTTGAATGGCCTTGGTTTTGACCAAATAGCTGCCTTGGCCGGTTGACAATGCGGTGGCTTTGGCTTTTGTGGTCGGGGTTCCGCCGATGAAATCAATTGTTGGGATCGCGGTGTAGCCACTGCCCGGATGCACCAAGGTCACATCAAAGACCTTGCCGGTGGCGGAGCCTGTGGCGGTGACGCCGCCCGTGGGTGCCGCTGTCAGCGTGATGGTCACGCCGGTGAAGTCGGTGTAGCCCCCACCTCCCGCTGCTGCCGGGTTGGTCGGGTCAGGCGAGGTCAGGATAAAGCGTTCAACACTGCCGCTGGAGGTGGCCAAGGCCTTGGTGCCGACCGCAGGCGGGGCGATGGTGATCGTGGGCGCGGTCCAGTAGCCTGTGCCGCCGCCGTTGGGCTGAGTGAAGGTGATGCCTGTCACCACGCCCTTGGTGCTGACCACCGCTGTACCTGTTGCGGTGATGCCGCCCACTTCTTGGGGCTTGGAGAAAGTCACCACCGGGGGTGTTGCTGCCGAGTAGCCCGAGCCGCCATTGGTGATCTTGATCCCAGAGACCTTGAGCGTGGTCCGGGCCGTTGCCCCAGTCCCCCCGCCCGTGATGGTGGAGATCTTGACGGCTGGAGTGATCAGATAGCCGCTACCGGCGTTGGTGATCGCAATCTGATCCATCTTGAGCGAGGCGTTGGCTGTGGCTGCCACATTACCCGGCTGATTAGAGAGGCCACCGTTGAAGACAACCTTGGGTGCGGTGATGTAGCCTGCACCAGGGACGTCCACCTTGATCTGGTCGAATACACCGGGGTTGCCGAGCGTAAAGACGAACTGGGGTTGCTTGAGCGAGCCCGTGAAGATGGAAGCGAAGGCTTGGGTGTCGTTCCAGCTCGTACCAAACGCTTGGTTGTAGGCCGACTGCGCCACCACCGGCCGCTCTTGGCTGGCGGCGTAGGCCTTGGGGATCTCTGCGTTGAGGGTGGTCGGGTTGTAGGGTGCTGCTGCCGTTGTTCCGCTGGGCAAGGGGCGGACACGAATCTGCATCAGCGTGCGGGTGTTCGGGCCGTAGCCGGGCAAGGTGTCTTCTGCACCGCCACTCGCGCTCTGATCACCCACGCCGGTGAAATAAGCGTTGCGGGGGTCGGCGGCCGGCACTGGGGCGTGCATGTCGTTGTAGGCGATCAGCGTCTGACCGGCGTACTGACTGAAGTCCACCACCACGTCAGCGCGCTCGGCGTTGCCCAGATACAGGCCCGTGGTGTTGATGTTCAGCACCGTGACGCGACCCACGTCATAGAGCGGGTTGGTCGGCAAGGGCTCAATCGGGAAGACCTTGGCAAGGAAGCCACCTTCATTGCCGATCATGTACATCGTGGGACCAGCGGTGGCTGGGTCGGGCACCCCACCGGGGCGTCCATCGGTGGGCCAATTGGTAGGGGTGCAGCCGCCCTGCACTTGATCGGAGCGAGTTTTATCCGCCGGGCAAGGGTTGGTGGCTGGTTGAGCTGGGACCATCCGCACATCGGTGGGGAAGAGCGTCGGGTTGACGGGGCTGGCCATCGGGGCACCGCTCGCATCGACCCACGTCCGGTTACCTGTGGCGGCGTCCACCGGGCTGCCGACGTTGCCTGCGGTATCGATCACCGCACCGCTTGGGTCGGCTTGGAACAAGTTGAAGGTGAAGAAGCGGTCGTTGGCACCGTTCAAGATACGCAGGCGATACGGTTTCGGTTCGACCTCCACAAACGGGTAAGCCACGCCGTTGACGACCGGGGTGTCGCACCACGATTCGGGCGTGGTGGTTTCGTCGCCATACGCGCCGGTGGGCAGCACATAGAGCGCTGGGAACACGGGCCAGAACCATGGGCCGTAGTGCCAGCGACCGACCGGGTTCCAGCTGTTGAGCTGACCGGGGTCTTGAACGGTTTCGTAAACGTGGGGGAACCAGAAACTGCCGTAGTCGCCCCAAGCGGTGGTGCTCCAACGGGCATCTTGCAGGGCGACGTCCTTGGGCACAAAGCACTTGTCTTGCAAGACCAAGGGCAGGGTGTCGGTGAGGGCCGGAA
This sequence comes from Leptothrix toolikensis (SeqCode), assembly GCF_057922285.1. Lineage (NCBI taxonomy): Bacteria > Pseudomonadati > Pseudomonadota > Betaproteobacteria > Burkholderiales > Sphaerotilaceae > Leptothrix > Leptothrix toolikensis (SeqCode). Next base: position 2,561 of record NZ_JBYSVC010000080.1, on the reverse strand, counting down.
TCACGCCGCTGCTGATCAGGCGCTGCTCTTCGGTGTCGGTCAGCAAGTAGGGTGCGGCCATGCCTGCGTAGGCATTGAGCCGGGTGATGCCGACTGCGTGGTCGTGGTACCACATCATGCGGGCGCTTTGCCCATTGGTGTAGTAGAGCGTCATGGCCCCCGGACCCGGGTCGTACATGTCGGGCACGTTGGTGGCGCTGGCACCGCGCAGAAACTCGGGCAACACGGCGGGATTCATGATCTCAGCGGCCAACGAGTTGCCGCTAAAGGTGGGTGCGGTGTGCAGCGGATCTTCCTCGCCGAGCGGCGTGAACCACTGATGCGCGGTGCCGTCGCTGATCCAAGGCGTATCGCCGCCGTGCAAGTGGATGGAGACGCGGTTCTGGCTGTACATCGTCATGCCGTCTGCGCCGACACCGGCCCCGGCCAGCGATTTATCCACGGGCAGGAACAAGTCGCCGTTGCGCTGTGTCACTTGGCCGGTGGCATCCAACATCGCCCGGCCCACGGGCAGCAGGTTCCAAAACTTGACGCGTAGGGGGGTGCCCCGGGTGGCCATGATCGCTGGGCCGAGGTAATGCGGATCATTCACCGCCCAAGCATCCTTTTTGAGGCGTTGACCGGCGGTGTCCAACTTTGGGGAACCGTCCAAGTTGGCGTCCCAGATCCGGATACGGCTGCCGTCCGGGTAGTAGAGCGGCTTAAAGGCTTGAGCCAGCGTGTTGCCCGCAGCGATCGCGTCGGCTTCCATCTTCGGGCTGGCGATCTGCACGTAGCCGCGCAGCACAGTGCCCCCAGTAGCGAGCCCCGTGGGGCCGGTGGTCGAGATCACGGCGGGCAGATCGGAGTGCATTTGCTCGCGGTATTCAACGACGGCCATTTCGAGGTAGTCGTCTGTGTTGGCTAAGCCTGTGGACGGGCTGATCCACTTGCCCGGGGTGGCCACCGGAATCTGCTTTTGCGCCGTCGAATTGCTCGCCAGCGTGGCAATTGGATCGACAAACTTGCGCAACGCCTTGCCGGTACCGGGGTATCCGGTCGGGAACATGGCCGGGGATGTCGCCTCAACGGGGACGGGGCCTTGGCGCGCGCCGGAGGGGCTGTGTGCGAAGTAGGTTTGAACCCGGATCGGGTTGTTTAGCGCGTCTGCAGAATCGACAAAACCGATCCCTGCGTGAGCTTGGGTTGCTGCGATCAGCCCCTGCACCGCGATGGCGGCGGCTACGCGGGTGAATGGGTTTTTGCTCGCCGAAGCGATTGATTGGCTAGCCATAAGATTTGCCCTCCGTTGACGTTGTCTAAGCTGTTAGACAGACTGCAACAGGGTCAAGAAGGCTGTAAATAAAGAATAATTGATTTAAAACAAACCATAAAAATGGCAAAACTGTGGTATTTGACACGGCAAAAGCTGCTACAAATCGTAGCAATGTCAAGGCAAGCTACGGGCCGGGCGGCTCCGTGTTGCGCATCACGCAAGGTGTTTTTCTGCGGGTAAGCGTTGCATTTATGCGTCATAAAGCCATGCTGAATGGATGGCTTATGACGTGCATTTTCTCGACTGAATCTCGACTAAACCCGATATGTTTGCGGGTTGGGCGATTTGCTCAGGCGAAAATGCTTAACTTCTGATGAAGAAATATCGATATTAAATATTTCTTCATCTTTGGGCTTGGGGTCAGATCTTACCAACCAACTCCAGCGATGGGGTCAGGGTGTCAGCACCCGGAGTCCACTTGGCGGGGCAAACTTCACCGGGGTTTTCGGCGACGTACTGCGCGGCTTGCACCTTGCGCAGCAGCTCCTTGGCGTCGCGGCCGATGCCCAGATCGTGGACTTCGATGATCTTGATTTCGCCAGCGGGGTTCACCACGAAGGTGCCGCGCAGCGCTAGACCTTCTTCTTCGATCATGACTTCGAAGTTACGGGTGATCTTGCCGGTAGCGTCGCCCAGCATGACGTACTTGATCTTTTGGATGGTTTCCGAAGCATCGGCCCAAGCCTTGTGGACGAAGTGGGTGTCGGTGGACACCGAGTACACCTCGACGCCGATCTTTTGGAATTCAGGGTACAGATCGGCCATGTCGCCGAGTTCGGTCGGGCACACGAAGGTGAAGTCGGCCGGGTAGAAGAAGAACACCGACCACTTGCCCGCCAGATCGGCGTCCGAAACATCGACGAACTGACCGTTGTGATAGGCCGTGGTCTTGAAGGGCTTGACTTTGGTGTTGATCAGGGAAGACATGGATGACTCCTAGGGGTTGAGGGATGAGGGGTGAGGGAACCGTGAGAACGATGGCGCGATCTTAGAGGGTGGGGCGATATAGTCAAAATTGAATATATTTCTGAATCAATAGCCCAAAACTATTGTCAGACCCCCCGTGCCCGGTCCGCCTTGAACTGCGTCTTGAACGTGGCGAACTGCCCCCCATCGAGCGCGTTGCGGACTTCTTGCATCAAGTTCAGGTAGTAGTGCAAGTTGTGAATGCTGGTGAGCATCGGCCCCAGCATTTCGCCGCAGCGGTCCAAATGGTGCAGATAAGCGCGTGAGAAGTTCTGGCAGG
>NZ_JBYSVC010000079.1:0-11216 GCF_057922285.1 Leptothrix toolikensis (SeqCode) | reverse complement strand
TGCCCGACTCGACTTGCTGCTTGAAATCCTTCAGCCTGGTTTGGGCGGCTTCGGGGGTCAGGCCCGGGCCGGGGCGCAGCAGGATGTGGCGGGCATGGTGTTGCACCACGCTCAGGGTCGGATCACGACGCTCTAGCAGCTTGATGATGTGAAATCCCGCGCCCGATTTAAGGGTCGTGGGGGCGACTTGGCCGGCGCTCAAGGGCCGAACCGCTTCGACAAACAAATCGGGCAGCCGTTGTGCGGTGCGCAGGCCCAAGGCTCCGCCCTTGTCCTTGGGGCCATCGGAGAACGCTTGCACCACCACCGCAAAGTCGCTGCCAGCGCGGGTGGCTCGGTTCAGGGCCTCTTGAGCGCGTTGGCGTCGTTGTTCAAGTTCGGTGGCGCTGGCGTTCTCGGGCAGGCTGATCAGGATTTGGGCGATGTCGTACTCGATGACCAGCCCCGCTTTGGCCCGTTCAGCACTCAACCAATCTTCGATGTCGGTCTCGGTGATGCGGATGCGTGCTTGCACTTCGCGCTCACGCACACGCTCCAAGAGGATCTGGTCACGCAGGTTGTTGCGCAGCCGCGTGTAGTCATAGCCTTCGGCCTTCAGTTGCTCACGCAGTTGGGCCACGCTGACTTTGTTCTGCTCGGCCACATTGGCCACGGCGCGGTCGATTTCTAGGTCGTCGATGCGGATGCCCACGTCTCGGGCCATGCTGAGCTGGGCGCGTTCGCCGATGAGCTGGTCCAAGATTTGCCGGCGCAGATCCTCCTGCGGCGGTGCGGCGACGCGGGTCCGACGTGCTTCATCCAAGATCCGAAACAGCCGTGCTTCGACTTCGGCGTTGGTCACCACTTCTTGATTGACCACGGCGACGATGAAGTCGCCTTCTTGGCGGATCGCTCCGGTGACGATGGGGGCCGGTGTGACCCCCGGTTTGGCGGCGGGGGCGGCTTCGGCGGCCATGATCATGGTGAGGCTGGTCACCGCCATGGACAGCGCCAACAAGGCCCGCAGCGGTCGGCGGGGCTTTGGGGGGCAGCAAAGCAGCTCAGACATAAACAGGGGCAACGTCATGGATGGAACACAAGGCAGGCTAAGGCAAGGAAGACGGGGAAGATGGAGAAGGGGGCGCTGAGCTGGTGGTACCCAGGGTCGTACCGAAATCACGCAGCAAGCGGTAGCCGGGGATATTGTCCTTCAACACCGTGAGGGGGTTCTGGCCCAGCCGCGACAGGCCAACCAGTTCCAACTGGAACAGCAAGCGGGTGGTGGCGGTGTTGGGCAGGGTGGATTGGTGCTGGACCACGAAGCGCCCGATCCAGCAGCCGGCATCGTATTCGAGCCCACCGATCATGCCGGTGAGGCGCTCGTCGCGCATGCTGTAGTCAAAGCGGCCCACGCCGTAGAGGGTGCCTTGGCAATCGGTGCTGACCGGACTGGCCCCTGGCTGGGCCGTTTCTCCCGAGATCGGCCATTGCCAGCCCAAGGCGATTTGTTCGCTGGTGCCCCGTTGCAGACGATAAATCGCACTGACGGTGCGGAACGGTCCGGGCGAATACTGGCCGCTGAGCACCGAGCGGCTGATGCGGCTGATTTCCGGGTCGTGCTGCACCGAGCCTTCAAAGCGCCAATGCGGATCGGTGTTCACACTGCCGGAAAGCAGCAAATCAGAGAACTGCCGCGTCAGGGGTTGGCCGTCGTCGGTGATACGTTGCGGCTCCAGCAGCATGCGCTGGGCCAAATCGACCCGGGCGACTTCGGCACCCGTGCGATCCGAGAGCCAGCGCGAGCGCACCCCAGCGGTGATGCGGTTCGCATCCGCCACCCGGTCGATGCCCGAGAACGCGGTGTCGGCAAAGATGGTGGCCGCGTTGATGTCGAGCGCGGCGCTGTCAAAGCGCGGCACCATCGACTGGTCGTACCAAGGGGTACGCACGTACAGCAAGTGCGGCTCCAGCGTCTGGGTCAGCCCTTGAGCACCCCACTGGGTTGGGCGCTCAAAAACCCACTGGTTGTCCAGACTGAAGCTCGGGATAGTCCGAAAGTAAGACAAATCACCCGTGACCAACGGTTGCTCCAAGGTGTATTGCGCGCTGTTGACCAGCAGTTTGGGCGAAATTTGCCAGCCCTCATCGCCAAAATGCCACGCCACCGAACCCAGCCCATGGGCGCGTGCGCCTTGCAGCATGGTGGGGTCGTCGTGAGCGAAGCGGTTGTACTCGGTCTCCAGTTGCGCTTCCAAAGCCTCTGAGCGGGCCTGCCAACGCAAGCCCATCTGCGGATCGCGTCGGTAAGGAGCCACGATGGCGGCCGATGCCAAGGGCGATTGCAGCACCTGCCATTGCTGCGCTTGGGCATAGAACTGCTGATCGAGATTGAGTGAACCGAACTGCCAGTGGGCGTTGCGTTGCAAGGTGGCGCGGGATTCGAGCAGTCGGGGGGTCCAGTTCTCGGCACCGTGCAGCCCGTCTTGCCAGTAGTTATCGTCCGAGACCCGCAAGGTGGCCCAGTTGTAGTGCCAATCGCGGTTGATCGTGCCGGCATGCTGCCAACGCGCCGCCCAGCGCTGTGTCTTGGCCGATTCGTCATAAGGCAGGGCCACCACGTTGGCGGTGCCGCGCAAACCCGTCTCTAAGTAGCGGAACTCGCCGTCCAGCTCCAAGCCGCGCCGCGAAGACACGATCGGCGTGATGGTGGCGTCGCGGTTGGGGGCGATATTCCAGTAATAGGGCACACCAAATTCCACCCCGCTGGTGTTGGACAGATTCAGCACCGGGGGGAGCCAGCCGGATTTGCGCTCGGTGCTGATCGGAAAACTCATGATCGGCAACGCCAAGATCGGCACGTCATAGAAACGTACCACCGCCCCTTCAGCGACCCCTTCGTTGCGTGCGAAATCGAGCGAGAGGTGCTTGGTGGTCAGCACCCACGGCAGGGTGCCCTCGTCCTTGGGGGCCGGGCAGCTGCTGTAGGTCGATCCTTGGGCCTCGACGTGATCGGGCCCCTTGAACTCGATGAACTCGGCCTGGCCGCTCGCCTGGGTGCGGCCAAAACGGTATTGCGGCGCTTGCAGCCGACCGTTGAGTGAGTGGGCGTTGAAATCGAGCTCCGTGCCCCGAAAGACATTGCCGTCGCTCAGCAACTCCACCTGACCTTGGGCTTTGGTCTGCTGCGAGGCCAAGTCGTAGCTGAGTCGATCCGCACGCAGGCTAAAGCGGTTTTGCTGCAACAGCACGCTGCCTTCAGCCACCAAGTCGGTATCCATGCGCCCGCGCAAGCTGTCGGCCTCGATGCGGATCGGGCCGGATGTTGTCTGCTGGGCCGGCGTTGCGGCGGCATGGAGCCCAGCAAGCCAGAAAAGGGCGCGTAGCCAAGAGCGAAGCGGAGGGAACAACACAGATCCAGATCGACGTGGGCGCGTGGGGCGGGGATGGCGGAAGAGCGGAGCGGCCACATAGGGAGCGCTCGCTAGAATCCTCCGATTATTTCATGCGCCCGGTCGCCCACTCCGCCGGGCTACCTACCGTGAACCTGAATCCGACGCTCCTCCTCGATGTCTCTGCTGACTGCCTTGTCACCTCGCCGCTGGCGGTGTCTTGGACCGATACGGATCGCCATGCTGCTTTTGAGGCTTGGCTGACCGAGACCGCTCCCATCTACCGGCTTGATCCGGCCTCGCTACGGCTGGCCAGCGCGGACGCCAGCTTCCGGCGCTATTTGCGCATCGATCAAAACGCCGACCTCTGCTGGCCCAGCCCGGCGCAGTCTTTCATCGTCATGGACGCGCCGCCCAGCCACGAAGATTGCAAGCCCTTTGTGAGCGTGGCGGCCTTGCTCGCTGCGGGCGGCGTGCATGCCCCCGAGGTGCTGGCCTGGAACGAGGCCCAAGGCTTCATGCTGCTCAGTGACTTGGGCAGCCGCACCTATTTGTCGGTGTTGCAAGCCCTCGATCTCGCCAGCCCGACCGGCTTCAAGCTGGCCGATACGCTCTACCGCGACGCGCTCGGTGCGCTGGTGACGCTGCAAGGCATCCAAGCCGAAGGCCAAGTGCCCGTTTATGACCGCGTGCTGCTGCGTCGTGAGCTGGATCTTTTCCCCGAGTGGTACGTGCAGCGCCATTGCGGTGTGACCTTGACCGAGACCCAGAGCAAGCAGCTGGAAAAGACGTTTGAGTTGATCCTCAAGACGTGCGAAGACCAGCCCATGGTGCTGGTGCATCGTGACTATCACAGCCGCAATTTGATGCTCGGCACCCGCCCCGGTGCCGAGACGGCTCAGGGTGCCGGTCATGGCACCAACCCGGGCGTGCTTGATTTCCAAGACGCCGTTTGGGGCCCGGTCACCTATGACGTGGTCTCGCTCTTGCGCGACGCCTACATCGAGTGGGACGAGCCGCAGCAGATCGACTGGGCCGCGCGTTACTGGCAGCAAGCCAAGAAGGCCGGCGTGCCGGTGCAAGACGACTTCGGCCTGTTTTGGCGCGATCTGGAATGGATGGGCTTGCACAGGCACCTCAAAGTGCTGGGCATCTTTGCGCGCCTGAACCACCGGGATGGCAAGTCCGCCTATCTGAAGGATCTGCCCTTGGTCTGGCGTCACGCGCACCACGTGGCGATGCGCTACTCGGTCCTGACGCCGCTGGCGCGCCTGCTGGAGCAGCTCGCCGGCGTCAAGGCCGAGGACGGCTACACGTTCTGAGTTACACCATGGGGTCTCGCTTGCGGTGCGTCATGACGTAGAGCGTGGGCAGCACCAGCAGGGTCAGCAGGGTGGCGGAGATCAGGCCGCCGATCACCACCACCGCCAGCGGACGCTGGGTTTCAGAGCCAATGGCATGCGAAAGCGCCATCGGCAGCAAGCCCAGCATCGCCAGCAAGGCGGTCATCAGCACGGTGCGCAGGCGATCAAGCGAGCCTTCGACCACCGCTTCTTCAACGGAGCGGCCCTTGCGGCGCAGGTCGTTGAAGTGCGACAGCATCACCACGCCGTTGAGCACCGCCTGACCAAACAAGGCGATGAAGCCAATAGCGGCCGAGACTGACAACGGGATGTCGGTGATCAAGAGCGCCACGATGCCGCCGATCAGCGCAAACGGGATGTTGGCGATGATCAGCGAGGCGGTTTTGAGCGACTTGAAGGCGTCGAACAGCAGCATGAAAATCAGCAGGATCGACAGCGGCACGACCCATGACAGGCGTTTCATGGCGCGTTGCTGGTTCTCAAACTCGCCCGACCACGCCAAGGCGTAGCCGGTTTCGAGCTTGACCTTGGCCTGCACCTGCGCTTGCATGTCGGTCACCACACTGCCCATGTCGCGCCCTTGGATGAAGACACCAATCGACATCACGCGCCGACCGTTCTCGCGCGCGATGTTCATCGCCCCCGATACATGGCGGAACTCGGCAATGTCAGCCAGTGGCACTTGAGCGCCGCTGGTGGTGGGGATTAACAAAGAGCGGATGCGGTGCGGGGTGCGGTCGTCCGGCCCTAAGCGGATGGTGACGTCAAAGCGCCGCTCGCCTTCCCAGACCGTGGTGGTGTTTTTGCCACCCAAGGCCGACTCGATCACGTCCTCCACGTCACCGACATTGAGCCCATAGCGTGCAGCGCGGGCGCGGTCGATCTCGATGCGGAACTGCGGCAACTGGCCGTTGCGGTCGATGAAGGAGCGCGACACGCCGGCCACGCCGCTGATGCTTTCCAAAATGGTGCGGCCATAGTTTTGCAGCTTGTCGAGGTCATCGCCCGTGACCTTGATGACCACTTGGCCGTCGATTTGCGAAATGCTTTCCAGCACGTTGTCGCGGATCGGTTGCGAAAAGCTGGTCTCAATCCCCGGCAGAGCGTCGAGCTTGGCGTCGATCTCAGCCAGCACTTGGGCTTTGCTCAAACCGCGCGTCCACGTCTCTTCGGGCGACAAATCAATCAAGGCTTCGACCTGCGAAGCGATCTTCGGGTCCGAGCCATCTTCGGGGCGGCCGAGCTTGGAGATGATCGTATGCACCTCGGGCACGGAGCGCACGATCTCGCGGATACGGCGCACTTGGCTTTGGGCTTCGGTGATCGAGACGCTGGGCTCCAAGCTGGCGTTGAGCCAGATGGAGCCTTCGTTCAATTCCGGCAAGAACTCGGTGCCCAGATGGGTGGCCCCAACCATGCTGGCCGTCAAGGCCAGCCCCGCCACGCCGAGCACGATGCGCTTGTGGCCCAAGGCCCATTGCAGCGCGGGTAAATAAGTGGCCTTGGCCCAGCGCATCAGCCAGTTGTCGCCGTGCGGCATCGGGCCACGCAGGAACTTCAAGCTCAGCAGCGGCACCAAGGTCAGCGAGACGATCAGCGAGCCGATCAGCGCCGAGGTCACCGAATACGCCATCGGCGCGAAGATCCGGCCTTCGTGGCGCTGCAAGGTGAAGATCGGGATGTGCGCCGCGATGATGATCAGCATCGAAAACAGCGTCGGCCGACCCACGTCGATGGTGGCGTTGAGCACTGTGCGTAGGCGGCTTTCGTGCTCTTCAGCGGCGGTGGTCCCCGGGCTTGGCGTTCTGGGTGTCAGGCTGAGTTGATGGACGATGTGCTCGACGATGATCACCGCCCCATCGACGATGATGCCGAAGTCCATGGAGCCCAAGGAAAGCAAGTTGGCCGGAATGCCGATCAACTTGAGACCGATGAAGGTCGCCAAGAGCGAGAGCGGAATCACCATCGCCACGATGGCTGCGGCCCGCAGATTCGACAAGAACAGGTACAGCACCAGCGCCACCAGCAACGCGCCTTCCAGCAAGTTGCCAAAGACGGTATGCAGGGTTTTATCGATCAGCCAAGAGCGGTCGTAGAACGGCGCAATGCTCACGCCTGCCGGCAAACTGCTTTGCTTGAGCGCTTCGATCTTGGCCTTGACGCCTTCCAGCACCACCGAGGCGTTTTCGCCTTTGCGCATCAGCACCAAGCCGTAGACGATGTCGTCGGTCTCGTCCTGACCGGCGACACCTTGGCGCGGCACGGCGCTGATGGCCACCTTGGCCACGTCGCGCACCAGCACTGGCACACCGTTGCTTTCGGCCACCACGATGTTTTCCAAGTCGGCGGCTGAACGTAGCAAGCCGATGCCCCGGATCAAATACTGCTGCCGGCCCTGTTCGACCGAGCCACCACCGGCATTGGCGTTGCCGCGTGAAACGGCGTTGGCCAGTTGACTCACCGAGAGGCGATGGTCGCGCAGGCGGCCCAGATCGGGCTGGACTTCATAGGTCTTGATCAGACCGCCAAAACTGACCACATCGGCCACGCCGGGCACGGTCTTGAGCTGGCGCTCCATCACCCAGTCTTGCAACTCACGCAACTGCGTCGAGCTGAGGTGATCGCCTTTGAGGCGATAGCGAAAAATCTCGCCGATGGCCGAACTCAGCGGCCCGAGTGAGGGTTTGACCCCGTCGGGCAGGTCGGCGTCGCGCAGTCGCTCGGTGATCTGCGCGCGGGCAAAGTAGTCGTCCGCCTTGTCGCTGAAGGTGATCACCATGTACGACAGGCCGAACTGCGTATGCGAGAACACCCGCACGGCGTGCGGCACGCCCGAAAGCGCGGTCTCGATCGGCATCGTCACCTGTTTCTCGACCTCTTCAGCCGCGTGACCGGGGTAGAGCGTGATCACCTGCACCTGGGTGTCGGAGATGTCGGGGAAGGCCTCCACCGGCAGGTTGTTGAAGGCGATGACGCCCCCGCCGATAAAGAGGATCAACCCCATGATCACAAACAGGGGCTGGCGCAGGGCCGAGGACACCAAGGACTTGATCATCCGTGGACTCCGGCATTGGCCAAGACTTGTTGCAGCATCAAGCTGCCTTCGATCACGATCTGCTCATCGGCTTTCAGGCCGCTGCGTACACGCACTTGGGCAATGCCCGCGTCTTCGGCTTGGATTTGGCGACGTGTGAAATGCCCCGGCTCGGTCAGCACAAAAACGTAATGCTTGCCCTCGACCAACACCACCGCTTGGGACGGAATCATCGGCTGGGGCTCAGCAGTTGTCAGGTGCAGCGTGCCATGCACAAACATCTCGGCCTTGAGGCTGCGGTCTGGGTTGGGCAGCGCAGCGCGCACGCGCAAGGTGCGGGTTTGGGGGTCGAGGCTGTCGGCCACTTGAATCACTTGGGTCGCGGTGGCGGCCCGGTTGGACAGGGCGTCCAAGCGCAGATCAATCGAGATCCCCGGACGAACTTGGCTGGCCAGTCCTTCCGGTACATCGAAATTGACCCAGAGGTGGCGCGGGTCGCTGATGACGAACAACGCTGGCACACCCGGTCCGCCTTGATCGGGCCGCAGTTCTTGGCCGATGTTGGCGTTGCGCTCCACCACCCAACCGCTGATTGGGCTGCGCAGGGCAAAGAGCTGATCGGAGCCCGAGGCCGCGTTGCCGTAGCCTGCCAAGCGGGCCTCGCTGCGGGCTTGTTCGGCCTTGGTGCGGTCGCGGTCGGCTTGGGCAGCTTCCAGCTCGCGCCGGGCCACAGCACCCGCAGCTTCCAGCTCTTGGGCACGATCAAAAGCCCGTTGGGCTTGGATCACCTCAGCGCGTGCCCGAGCGGCATCGGCTTGGGCTTGGCCGAAATCGGGTGAACTGAGTTTGGCCAGCACCTGCCCGGCGCTGACCGCTTGGCTCGGTTGGGCTTCTAAGCGCAATATGCGGCCGGCCACGGGGGCGGTGATCCGGCTGGTGTGGTCTTCATCCCAGCCGACACGGCCGGTCAGCTCAATCTCGCGCTGGGCTTGGACTTGGACCTTGAAGGTTTTGATCACCGCCAACTGCGGGCTGCTGGCGCTGTACAAAATGCTTTGCGCTTGCACCACCGGCGGGGCGATCTTCGGTGCCTCGGCCTCGGGGGCATGGCAGGCACTCAGCACGTTCACGAGCAGGGTGGTCAACACCACCCCCTTCACGCCCTTCACGCCCTTCACGATCTTCACGACCTTGGCACCGCCCATCGACGTTTTCATCAGCGTTTTATCCATCAACGTTCCCATTGGGTTGCCGCCAGCCAAGTGCTGAGGGCTTTGGCCTCATCGGCACGGGCCTGGACCAGATCAAGTTGCAAAGCCTGCCATTGCCGGCGGGCATCCAAAACATCGGTGAGCGAGGCCGCGCCCTTGCGGTAGGCCAGCTCCATGCCGTCGAGCGCCTGCCGGGCGGCTTGTTGGGCCGGGCCGTCGAGCTCGCTGCGCCGCAGGGTGGCGGCCTTGAGTTGCTCTTGGGCGATGGCCTGATCGGTTTGGGCGTTCATTTCGCTGCGCTGGCGCTGGAGTCGGGACATGTCGAGATCCACTTCCGCTTTGCGTTGTTCACCCTCGAAGCTGTAGCCCCAAAACAGCGGCATGCTCATCATCAGACTGACCGAGCCGTTGGTTTGCGGATGGCGCTCTAGGGCCACGCCGACCGTCACATCGCGCGTGGTGCTGGCGCGGCTTAGGGCCAAGCTTTGTTCGGCCGCAGTGACCCGCTGGGCGGCGCTGCGTACATCCGCCCGTTCAGCGACCGCAGGGGCGTCCAGAGAGGTGGGTGCTTGCGGATAGGCGTCATCGGCGCTCAGTTCGGCCGCTTTGGGTTGCGCCTCAGGGCCAAGGCGTTGCGCCAGGGTCTGGCGAGCTTGCAGCGTGTTGGCTTGGGCGCTGCGCAGATCGGCTCGGGCGCGCACCAGCTCGGTTTGCAGCCGGGCCACATCAACGGCCGAGAGGTCGCCGCTTTGAAAACGTTTGTGGGCCAGCTCGAAAGCACGTTGCTGTAGCTCGACCGAGCTCTGCACCCAGCTTTCGCGGTCTTGGGCCAGCTTGAGATCGAAGTAGCTCAGGTGGACACCCAAGCGCAGTTGGCGGCGCAGTTCAGCTTCGTCGTGCTGCGCCACGCCGAGGCCGGCTTGGGCCGCTTGGGTGCGCAAGGCGCGTTTGTCGCCGCGCTCAATCAGGTAGCTCAGCCCTATGGAGGCATCCATCGGGCTGCGGATGATCGGCCAAGCGCCCATGCCGTTGCCCGGATTCATGTTGCCGGTTTGCAGCGCCAGCGTCGGGTTCACCGCTTGACCCGCAGTGATTTTTGCAGCCGCAGCCGCATCCCGACCCGCAGCGGCCAAACGGGCATCGGGGTGGTTTTGTAGGGCTTGCTGCTCGGCGTCACTCAGGCTCAGCGCCCAAGGCGTCTGGCAAAAAATGGCACCGATCAGCAGCGCCAAGCGGGCTGGCATGTCGAAGGTCTTGCGGGAAATCGGCACGGCAGTAGGCGTCATGACAAGGCGGAGAGGGCGCGATTCTAGGCGTGCCATGTGTCTGTTTGGTGTCTCGCTGCTCCGTGCCCCACGGGGCTGCAAGGCTATGCAACACTGACGCCCCGCTTTGCTGAATGCCCTCTTCCCCATGGACCTGCTTTTTGTTGCCGACCCGCTCGAAACGTTCAAGACCCACAAGGACAGCACCTTCGCGATGATGCGTGAGGCAGCGCGGCGCGGGCATTGCCTGCACGCCTGTGAGCCCGCCGACTTGGTTTGGCTGCGCGGCGGCCGGGTGGTGGCGCGCCAAGCCCGCACCCTCGTGTTGACGGGCGACGGTGCCGATGCCCACGCTTGGTTCGAGGTGATCGCCACCGCCGAGTTGGCGCTGGCCGATGTGGACGCGGTCCTGATGCGCAAAGACCCGCCCTTCGACAGCGAATATTTCTACGCCACGCACCTGTTGCAGCAAGCCGAGCGCGAGGGTGCCAAGGTGTTCAACAAACCCTCCGCCCTGCGCGATCACCCCGAAAAGCTGGCGATCCTTGAGTTTCCACAGTTCATCCCGCCGACGCTGGTGACGCGCTCGGCCGCTGCGGTGCGGGCCTTTCACGCCGAGCACGGCGACATCATCTTGAAGCCCCTGGACGGCATGGGCGGCATGGGCATCTTCCGCGTCGGTGCGGATGGCCTGAACTTGGGCGCGATCATCGAAACCCTCAACCAAGACGGGGCCCAAACCTTGATGGTGCAGCGCTACTTGCCCGCCATTGCCCAAGGCGACAAGCGCATCTTGGTGATCGGCGGCGAGCCGGTGCCGTTTTGCCTAGCCCGCATCCCCCAAGGGGGTGAAGTGCGCGGCAACCTCGCCGCCGGCGGCAAAGGCGTGGCCCAACCCCTCAGCGAGCGCGACTTCGCCATCGCCCGCGCCATCGGCCCCACCCTCGCCGCCCGAGGCCTGCTCCTCGTCGGCC
>NZ_JBYSVC010000078.1:0-11333 GCF_057922285.1 Leptothrix toolikensis (SeqCode) | reverse complement strand
CCAGCGCTTCTTGCGAACCTTGCACGTCGGCCTTGATGATGAGGGCCAGCGTTTGCACGTCGCCCTGTCCCATCTGTTCGAACATGTTTTCCAGCTTGGCGGCTTGTTGCTTGGCCAGCTTGACGTCACGGTACTTGCCTTGACGGAAGGTGGCGATTTCACGGGCACGGCGTTCATCGGACAACACCATGAACTCGTCACCCGCACGCGGCACTTCGGTCAAGCCTTGGATTTCGACCGGAATCGACGGGCCAGCTTCTTGAGCCGACTTGCCGGTTTCGTCGATCATGGCGCGCACGCGGCCATAACTTTGACCGGCCAACACAACGTCGCCACGCTTCAAGGTACCAGATTGCACCAGCACGGTTGCGACCGGACCGCGACCCTTGTCGAGCTTGGCTTCGATCACCAGGCCCTTGGCCGGGGCATTCTTGGCTGCGGTCAACTCCAGCACTTCGGCTTGCAAGAGAACTTGCTCCAGCAAGTCGTCGATGCCTTGGCCGGTCTTGGCCGACACCGCCACAAAGGGCGATTCGCCACCGAACTCTTCAGGCACCACCTGTTCACCCACCAACTCTTGTTTGAGTCGGTCGATGTTGGCACCTTGCTTGTCGATCTTGTTCATCGCCACGACGATGGGCACGCCCGCCGCCTTGGCATGGTGGATTGCTTCCTTCGTCTGGGGCATCACACCGTCGTCCGCCGCCACCACCAAGATGACGATGTCCGTGGCCTTGGCACCACGAGCACGCATGGCCGTGAAGGCTTCGTGACCGGGGGTGTCGAGGAAGGTGATGATGCCGCGCGGTGTCTCGACGTGATAAGCGCCGATGTGCTGCGTGATGCCGCCCGCTTCGCCAGCGGCCACACGGGTGCGGCGAATGTAGTCAAGCAACGAGGTCTTGCCGTGATCGACGTGACCCATGATGGTGACCACCGGAGCGCGCGACGTCAGCTCCAACGCCACAACGGGCGCATTTTCTTCGAGGAACGCTTCCGGATCATCGAGCTTGGCGGCAAAGGCCTTGTGGCCCATGTCCTCGACGAGGATCATCGCGGTCTCTTGATCAAGCTGCTGGTTGATGGTGACCATCTGGCCCAGCTTCATCAAATGCTTGATGACTTCAGAGGCCTTGACCGACATCTTGTGCGCCAAATCGGCCACCGAAATGGTCTCGGGCACATGCACTTCTTGAACTTGCTGTTCAACCGGCGCGTTGTAATTGTTGGATGAGTTGCTGTCGTGATGACCACGGCCATCACGGCGTGACGATGAAGCACCGCCGCGCTGATGCGAACCACCACCCGGTCGCCAGCCACCGCTGCGCGCACCAGCGGGAGCACCAGCAGGAGCACCCGGACGAGCGCCCGGACCTGTGGTCCCTGGCTTGGCCGCTACACCGCGTTTCTTGGCGTCATCGGCCCAGCTCGAAGAAAGCTTCTCCGACTTGACCGACTTCTTATCGCCCGGCTTGGCCGCACCGGCTGCCGCAGGCGGCGCGCCCGGCGCACCAGCCTTGGGCTTATGGATGGTGCCGCTGATGCCTTCCTTGGGCGCACCAGGTGCTGCCACGGGAACAGGCTTGGGCTCTTCAACCTTCTTAGCGGCCGTCAGCACCTTCTTGGGCTGCGACATCATGGCGCGAATCGCGGCGGCTTCAGCTTCCGCTTTGCGACGGCGTGCATCCACGTCCGCTTGCTTCTGCGCAGCACCAGCAGCGATATCGGCCGCCTTAACCACGCGCACCGGCACACCGGGTCGAGCCACGGTGGACACCACGGTCGTCGGGGTAACCCCAGGCGACGACGGGGTGGCGATCACGGGTCGCACGGGTTGACCAGGGCCACCCGCAGTAGCGAGGGATGAAGGCCGACTGTTCGAGACAGGAGCCGAACGATTGGCCTCAGTTCGGGCCGGGCCGCCAACGGCGGCAGGTCTATCGGGTGTCTTTTTTTGCACAACGGACTGCGATGGTTGCTGGGCAGCACGAACCTGAGCTGCGGCTAGGGCGGCGGCTTCAGCGGCCGCTTGGGCAGCCGCAACTTCAGCGGCTGCTCTGGCCGCTTCGGCGGCAGCGCGCTCTTTGGCTTCACGCTCGCGCGCCAGCCGTTCAGCTTCTTCGCGCTCACGGCGCTCTTGCGCCTCTCGCTCGCGCTGCAAAGCTGCTTCTTTTTCTTGAATCAGGAGTAATTCAGCTTGGCGCTGCGCCTCTTGCTCTTGCTCGCGCAGCACCTGATCGGTCTGATCGGCTTGGGCTTGAGTCGGCTCAGCGACATCAAGCTCCACCTCGTCCTCGACAGCCACGTCGGCTGCCGCAGCGGTGCTCATGCTACCTGTGACAGGGCCAGCTTCAGCGCGCTGCATGAAGACACGCTTTTTGCGCACCTCCACTTGAATGGTGCGCGCTTTGCCAGAGGCGTCGGCTTGCTTGATCTCGCTGGTGGATTTACGCAGCAGCGTGATCTTCTTGCGGTCACCCGCTGCCGTGCCATGCGTCAAACGCAGATAGGCAAGCAACTTTTCTTTGTCGGACTCAGTCAAGGGGTCGGAAACCGATGCCTTGTTGACGCCAGCAGATTGAAGTTGCTCAAGCAGCGCCGACGCCGAGCGGCTCAGCTCAGCAGCGAACTGGGCAACGGTAGTCACGGCCATGTCGATTGTTCCTAGAGAAATGCAGTTGCGGTGATGGCTGGTGGTCTGTGAAGTCAATGTCAGACGTTGAACCAGTGCTCACGAGCCTTCATGATCAGCGCCTTGGCTTGCGCCTCGTCGATGCCGGTCATGTCGGTCAATTCGTCAACCGCCAAATCAGCCAGATCATCGCGGGTATGCACCCCACCATCGGCCAGCCGTGCGATCAACTCCGGAGTCAGCGCTTCATCCAGATCACGCAGATCCAGAGCGGCTTCATCCACCTTTTCTTCTTTGACGATTTCCATGGTCAACAACGCATCCTTGGCTCGGGTGCGCAGCTCTTGCACGGTTTCTTCATCAAACGATTGAATTTCCAGCATTTCTTGGAGCGGCACGTAGGCAATCTCTTCCAAGCTGGCGAATCCTTCGGCGATCAGGATGTCAGCGACTTCTTGATCGACATCCAACTTGTCGATAAAGAGCGCGCGAATCCCATCCGACTCCTGGGCCTGCTTGGCTTTGGACTCTTCGGCCGTCATGATGTTGATCTTCCAGCCGGTCAAATCCGACGCCAAGCGCACGTTTTGACCGCCGCGACCGATGGCGATGGCGAGATTTTCTTCGTCCACCACCACGTCCATCGCGTGACGCTCTTCGTCCACCACAATCGACTGCACGTTCGCGGGTGCCAAGGCACCGATCACAAACTGCGCCGGGTCAGCCGACCACAGCACGATATCCACGCGCTCGCCCGCCAACTCATTGGTGACAGCATTGACCCGCGAGCCGCGCACACCGACACACGTACCAATCGGATCAACGCGCTTGTCGTGCGAAAGCACAGCAATCTTGGCGCGTGAACCCAGGTCACGGGCGCAGCTCTTGATTTCAAGCAGCCCTTGCTCAATCTCGGGCACTTCTTGACGGAACAGCTCCGTCATGAACTCCGGCGACGAGCGCGACAGCATGATCTGTGGACCACGCAGCGTCGAATCAACCTCCATGATCATGGCGCGCACACGGTCGCCAACACGGAGGTTTTCTTTCGGGATCAGCTCAGTGCGCTTCAAACGCCCTTCAACGCGCCCGGCTTCGACGATCAAGTCACCCTTATCGAGGCGCTTGACCGTGCCCACAAAAATCTTGTCGCCGCGCGACAAGAAGTCATTGAGCAGTTGCTCGCGCTCAGCGTCGCGAATCTTTTGCAAGATCACTTGTTTGGCGGCTTGCGCACCAATGCGGCCGATCGGCAGCGATTCGATGGCCTCTTCGATGTAGTCACCCACCTCGACGTCGGCAATCTGCTCCAAGCCTTCGAACAGCAACACTTCGGCATCCGGCAACTGAAGACCCGCTTCGTTGGGCACCACGCGCCAACGGCGGAAGGTCTCATAGCCTCCGGTTTCGCGATCAATGGCCACCCGAACATCCACTTCACCTTCGTAAAGCTTTTTCGTGGCCGACGCCAAAGCCGCTTCGACAGCAGCAAACACGGTATCCCGATCCACGCTCTTTTCGCGTGAAATCGCATCGACCAGCATCAACAGTTCGCGATTCATTTTTCGTGACCTCCGGCTTCGCCCGTTGCATCGTCAGATTCCCCTGCACGACGCTTGCGTCCCTTCTTGAAGTCGATCACCGGCACCAAACGGGCCTCTCGAACTTCAGGAAGTACAAATCCCAGAATTTTTTCTTCCTTGCCGTCCTTGAACAGCAACTCGTAGCCGGCATCGACAAGGCGCAATGTGCCTCGGTACTTTTTCCGGCCTTGAAAAACTAATTTCAGGGTGACATCGATCTCAGCACCCTCGTAGCGGGCGTAATCGGCCACTGTTTTGAGCGGACGATCCAAGCCCGGCGAAGACACTTCAAGCCTAGCGTAGTCGCAGCCGTCCACTTCAAGCACATACTGCAACTGGCGCGTGACCAGCTCACAGTCCTCAACCGTGACAGACTCTCCGGGTCCCGTCGGATATACCTGAGCCGGGACACGGTCGATATAAACGCTCAAAAGCCCTTGGGGCGCGAACGCACACTCGACCAACTCGTACCCGAGTCCTGAGACGGTTTTCTCGACAGTCTGCTGCCAGTTCATCGACCTTCTAGCGCGCAAAGGAGCTCTTTGCGCTGAAATAAAAAGAAAAAAGCAAAAAAAAATGGACCGGATTCCCCCGCCCATTCAGCGATTTAGCGAAGCGCCGATCATACGCGACGAAGACCCACTTGGCAACAACTCAACCGAGACAAGGCCGGTGCCAAGGACGGTTGGCGAGGCTTGTAAAGGCGAAATAGCGCCATACCGCTTCACCCATGAGAAAATCCGCACACTATCGACATCATTGACATGGAGCCTTCATGGGTTTTCTCGCTGGCAAGCGCCTCCTGATTACCGGACTGTTGTCCAACCGTTCCATCGCCTACGGCATCGCCAAGGCCTGCCACCGCGAGGGTGCTGAGCTGGCCTTCAGCTATGTCGGCGAACGTTTTAAGGACCGCACAACCGAATTTGCCGCCGAATTCGGCTCTTCATTGATCTATGACTGCGACGTGGGCAGCGACGAGCAGATCGACCGCATGTTCAGCGATCTCGGTCAAGCTTGGGGTGATGGCTTCGATGGCTTCGTCCACTCGATTGGCTTTGCGCCGCGCGAATCCATCGCTGGCGACTTCATCGAAGGTCTGTCACGCGAATCGTTTCGCATCGCGCACGACATCTCGGCCTACAGCTTCCCGGCGATGGCCAAGGCGTCCCTGCCCTACTTGCGCGAACGCAGCGCCATGCTCACGCTGTCTTATCTGGGTGCAATGCGTGTTGTACCCAACTACAACACCATGGGCTTGGCCAAGGCTTCACTGGAAGCGAGCGTGCGCTATCTGGCGGCCAACCTCGGCCCCAAGGGCATCCGTGTCAACGGTCTTTCAGCCGGCCCGATTCGGACGCTGGCTGCCAGTGGCATCAAGGACTTCGGCAAGCTGATCAGCTTGTTTTCCCAGAACGCGCCGCTGCGCCGCGTGGTCACGATCGAGGAAGTCGGCAATGTGGCCGCGTTCCTGCTCTCCGATCTGGCGTCAGGCATGACCTCTGAGATCACCTATGTGGATGGTGGTTTCAGTCACGTCATGGTCGGCGGGGCCGACTAACGGCACCGCCTTTAACGCTCGTCGGCGCACTGGTCACACTGGCCGGTGCGCTGCCGCAGTCCTCGCCTCGGTGCAAGGATGGCTCAAAGGGGGCGCTGGCCAGCCAAAGATCACGCCTTGCTTGAGAAACGGGTAACGGCGGCGTACACAAGTCAGCTGAAGGGCCGACGCTCACACGCCGGGCTTTGATCTTGGCGCGCCAACGGCGCAACTCATCGGCCTCATCGCTCAACGTCACGTCTTCGGGCCAATGGATCACATCCAAGCAAAGCGACGGCTCGCAATCGTTCAAAGATTCGTCATTGCGCTGCCCATCCGAGCGATGCCAACCCACCACATTGGCACTGACTTTGTTGTTTCTAAACAAGCCACGCAAGCGATTACCGTTGTAATCACGCACAAAAACCCCCACATTCGCGGCCGGCGCACGCAAACGGGGCGTCAAGCGATTGGCTCCCAAGATGCGATTACGACTGACCACATTGTCATAGCCGGCCGAAATACCAATGCCGTAATTGGTCGTGCTGATAATTTGGTTATCAACAACATGGACATAAGCCGACTGCTCTGCATCTTTCGACCCCGATGCATCAATCACAATGCCACCACCCGAATAATTTGAAAGATGACTTGGAAACGGATAGCCGCCTCGAATAAAGTTATCGTGGATACGTATGGGTGCTGCGACACCAACTCCTCGACTGCTTAATACCCGAATATTATCCTCAACCCGACTTTTATCGGGCTCATTGATCACTTCATTCCAGCTGATATCCACAGCGGGCGATTGCACTCTTACAATATCAACAAATTGCACCCGCGCAGCACTGTTTTGATCCGTAAAATGGGTGCTTTCTAAGTACCCATCCATACCATTGCTGAATTTACCAACGATGTTGGCTACACGGTTATATCGAATATGTATCTTTTTCACAGTCGAAAACGAGCCATCTAAATAAATGCCGGCTGTATTCTCAAGAAGATTGTGCTCAATCACCACAGTATCTGGCTTGGTCGCAGTCAAGAATCGGCCATGGGCTCGGCCATAGAGCTCAGGATTCAGCGCCGAAGCCCGGCAATTGCGCACCGTCACCCGCGCACCAGGTTTCAACACTCTGATCAGCACGGCGCGCCCACGAATCTGGCAGTCTTGCACCACCACCGGCTCAGCGGTATCAATCTGGATGGCGGGCACGTCGGGTTTATCGCTGAACCAATGCCCGCTGTACGTGCCACCCGAGCGGATCACCAAGGGGCCTTGCCAGAAATCACTGTTGCGATCCTTGATCTTGATGACCAAGAAATCCTCAGAGCCGACCACCGTAGAAGCCCCGGCCAAGCCCATCAAACCGGCAGCACACACCATCCCCAGCGCCAAAGCGAAGACAGGAGATCGCTTCAGAATGTGCCGCTTCATGACCAGCTCCCGGCAGAATCAGGTGCCCTTCAATAACTGTTGTAAGGCTTGCTCATCCAAGATCGGGATCGATAAATCCCGAGCCTTGTCCAGTTTGCTACCGGCTTCAGCGCCTGCCACCAGATAGTGGGTTTTTTTCGACACCGAACCACTCACCCGACCACCGGCCGCCTCAATCAAGGCCTTGGCCTCGTCGCGACTGAGCTTGGGCAAGGTGCCGGTGAGCACCACCGTTTTGCCGAGCAAAGGACGCGGTGCATCGCTGGCTGTACCCACCTCGTCGGGCCAACGCACGCCGGCTTCGATCAACTGCGCCACCACCTCGCGGTGTGTCTTGGGTTGATCAGGTTGATCGAAGAAATGCCGCAAACTGGCAGCGACTACCGGGCCGACATCGCTGACTTCGAGCAACTCTTCCAGCCGCGCATCCATCAAGCGCTCGATGCTACCGAAGTGGCGCGCCAAGTCTTTGGCGGTGCTCTCGCCCACGTGGCGGATCCCTAAGCTGAAGAGAAACCGCCCCAAGGTGGTCGTCTTGCTTTTCTCGATGGCGGCCATCAAGTTGGCGGCACTCTTCTCGCCCATGCGCTCCAAGGTCGCCAAGCTTTCTAGGCTGAGGCGGTACAGATCGGGCAGGCCGTTCACGAGGCCCGCATCGACCAGTTGATCGACCAGCTTGTCGCCCAAGCCTTCGATATCCATCATGCGGCGGCTGGCAAAGTGCAGCAGGGCCTGCTTGCGCTGCGCCGGGCAACTCAAGCCGCCCGAGCAACGCCAATCGACTTCACCTTCTTCGCGCTCGATGGGGCTGGAGCACACCGGGCATTGCCCGCCCAAGCGTTTGTAGAGGTCAAAAGGCTCGCTGGCAGCGGCTTCAGGTGGACGTTGCTCAAGCACCACGCCCACCACCTCGGGGATCACATCGCCCGCCCGACGCACGATGACGCTGTCGCCCACGCGCACATCCTTGCGGCGGGTTTCGTCTTCGTTGTGCAGCGTGGCGTTGCTGACGGTCGTGCCACCGACAAACACGGGCTCAAGCTTGGCCACCGGCGTGAGTTTGCCGGTGCGCCCGACTTGGATGTCGATACCCAAGAGCCGGGTGATCTGTTCCTGCGCCGGATATTTGTGCGCCACCGCCCAACGGGGCTCGCGGCTCACAAACCCGAGTTTCTCTTGCAGGGCGCGGTCATTGACTTTGTAGACCACGCCGTCGATATCAAAAGGCAGCGCGTCGCGCTTCTCGCCCATCCGGCGGTGAAAGTCCACCAAGCCGGCGGCACCCCGTGTCACGATCCGGTCCGGACACACCGGCAGGCCCATGGTGGCCAAGGCATCGAGCAAAGCGCTATGCGTCACAGGCACATCCCAGCCCTGAACCTCACCCAAACCGTAGGCAAAAAAGCTCAAAGGGCGCTTGGCGGCGATACCGGCGTCAAGCTGACGCACGGCACCCGCAGCGGCGTTGCGTGGGTTGACGAAGGTTTTTTCGCCCTTGGCTCCGGCAGCGATCAAGGCGCGCTGACGCTCATTCAAGGCGTCGAAGTCATCGCGGCGCATGTAGACCTCGCCACGCACTTCGAGCACCGCCGCTTCACAGCCTTGAAGGCGCAAGGGAATTTGCCGGATGGTGCGGATGTTGTGCGTCACGTCTTCGCCCGATGCGCCGTCGCCGCGTGTGGCCGCTTGCACCAACACACCGTGTTCAAAGCGCAGATTCAAGGCCAGCCCGTCAAATTTCAGCTCGGCGACAAACTCAAGCGGCGGCTCTTCGGCCGTCAAGCCCAGCTCGCGCCGCACCCGCGCATCGAACGCTTCAGCGCCAGCCGCTGTGGTGTCGGTTTCGGTGCGAATGCTGAGCATCGGCACGGCGTGGCGCACGGGGGTGAAGCCGTCGAGCACCGTACCCAAGACACGCTGGGTGGGCGAATCGGCACTGCGCAGCTCGGGGTGAACGCTCTCTAAACCTTGCAGCTCAGCAAACATGCGGTCATAGACGGCATCCGGCAGCTCAGGCTCATCCAAAACGTAATAGCGGTAGGCGTGATGCTGCAACTGGCGGCGCAGCTCAGCCACCCGCTGCGCCGGGACCAACTCAGGCAAGGGATCGGGCACAGGCGCACCCGCAAAAAGATCAGCCTGGGTCATGACATCAACTGAACATGCGGCGGGTGGAACGCGCACCGGCGGACAAACCGTGCTCACGCAACTGGCGATACAGGATTTTCAGATCTTGCTCGATCAAGGGCAAAGCGTCGGGTGGCAGCGCCAAGCCCTGATCATCGGAAACCACCGCATCCAAACCAATGGCCAAGGCCTGACCAGCGGCGCACCAAGCGTTGAAGGGCTGATCCACCAAGGCGGTTTGGGGCACATCGAAGGCCAAAATCAGCTCGGTCACCTGCGCCTCGCTGGGGTTATCCGTCAGCGCAGCTTGAGGGTCAAATTCGAGGCTCAGCATCGGCGGCGAACCGTCCTCACGCCCGGGTAAAACCAAGCGACCTGGCGTGGTGCCGGCCACAAAACCATGCCTTGAGGCATGCCACTGCACGGCACTGACAGGCCACGGCACACGCTGGGTGCGCAAACGCATGATCAGCTGGGCATCCAGATGACCGGCAAAGGCATCCAACTCACGTCCACGCGCCACCACGTTGAGCATGTCGGGAAAATCAGGGCTGGCACTGATCAGATCGGCAAAGGCTTGGATCTTTTGGACGAATTCGGAATATTCAATTTCGTTGAGTGGCCCGTGCCGGTTGGCCATTTGCACACCCGCACGCAACTCACCGTACGCAACCTCGGCCACCAAAGTGCCCCACTGCCGGGTCTGCGCATGGCAGCCTTCAATCAGAAAAGATTTACTGCCCGCCCGACGGCTCAGCGGCAAGTGCGGTATCACGCTCTGACCCAACACGGGCGCATCCATGCGCAATAAAGCGATGGCGTCGATGAGCGGATCCAGCCGTGCCCCAAGCGCAGGCCGGCGTGTGGGAGGGGGCGGCGTCACTTGGGATGTTTCTGGCTCCGGCGCATCGCTGATCACGGCTTTTTCAAGGGCGATGGGTGGCAATTCAACACCCTCCGGCGACCCCATCATCGGCTCATACGCCCGCGCCCCCGGTGGCATGAGACCCACCGGATCGCCTTGGCCCATCACCGGCTCGGTACGCTGATGTTTACGCACCCGGCGTGAGAGCCAAATCGTTTGAACCAGCAAGATCGCAAGCACGCAAGCGCCGAGCACAGCCAGCCAAAGTTGCAAGGAATTCATCCACCCGATCCGATGTTGTAGGAGCCATTACGTGCACTGCACACCTAGGGGGCGAATCATGCCTTATGCCGGCTGCGCCATGGCCATCGCATCCTCCATATCGACCGCCACAATGCGCGAAACACCCTGCTCCTGCATCGTCACGCCCACCAGTTGTTCGGCCATTTCCATGGCGATCTTGTTGTGGGAAATGAACAAAAACTGCGTCTGACTCGACATGCTGCGCACCAAAGCGGCGTAACGCCCGGTGTTGGCATCGTCCAACGGTGCGTCCACCTCATCGAGCAGACAAAACGGCGCTGGGTTGAGCTGGAAGATCGCAAACACCAGCGCGATCGCGGTCAGCGCCTTTTCACCGCCCGAAAGCAAGTGGATGGTGCTGTTCTTTTTGCCCGGCGGTTGCGCCATGACCTGCACCCCGGCTTCGAGCACCGCGTCGCCGGTCATCATCAAGCGCGCATTGCCGCCGCCAAAAAGACGCGGAAACATCTCGCCAAAATGGGTGTTGACCGTATCAAAGGTTTGCTGGAGCAGTGCTTGGGTTTCAACGTCGATTTTCCCAATCGCTTCTTCAAGCGTCGTCATGGCCGAGACCAGATCAGCGTTTTGTTGATCCAAAAAGCTCTTGCGCTCGCGCGCCGAACTCAGCTCGTCCAACGCCGCCAAATTCACCGGCCCCAAAGCGTTGATCTCGCGCTGGGTGCGGTCAATGTCAGCTTGCAGGCCGTGCAGCCGCACCGCACCCGTTTCAACGCTCTGCGCCAGCCCGTTCAAGTCCACCTCGGCTTGGGTGAGCTGCTCTAGGAATTGGACGCAACTGAGCTGCGCGGCTTGGGCTTCGAGCTGTAGGGCCGAGATGCGGTCGC
>NZ_JBYSVC010000077.1:0-11549 GCF_057922285.1 Leptothrix toolikensis (SeqCode) | reverse complement strand
TCGGCCTCGGACAAGGCCAAGCCCGGAGGGCAGCCGTCAATCACACAACCAATGGCCGGTCCATGGCTTTCGCCAAAGTTGGTCACACAGAAAAGCTTGCCAAAAGTGCTGCCGGACATGGATTCAACCCACCCTGAACGAAAGAGAACGGGCGTTGATTGTAAGAGTAGACCGAGGTGGTTGTTTGGGCGCAGAATCGGCCACGACATACACCCAAAAGAGGTTTGATCATGTCAAGTCCTGAAAACGCCCTACGGTTTGGTTGGTTACCCGACTACCCCAGTTTCAGCGATTACACCGCTCAGCATGACAAGGTCAAGCCGAGACACAAAGAGTTGGGTCAAAAACAGTCGGTCAAAAAACTTTTAACCACCGCCACCGCGGCAGTCAGCGCGGCAGCGGCCTTGCCCAAATCGGTGGATTTGAGACCTTGGTTCTCACCCATCGAAAATCAACTCAGTATCAGCTCATGCACGGCGCATGCTGGTGTGGGCTTGGTGGAGTATTACGAGCGTCGCGCCTACGGCAAACACATCGACGCTTCACGTTTATTTTTGTACAAATCAACCCGTAATCTATTGCATTGGACCGGCGATACGGGTGCTTTTCTGCGCAGCACGCTCGAAGCCTTGGTACTGTGCGGTGTACCGCCTGAAGAATACTGGCCCTACGACATCACCAAATATGAAGTCGAACCATCGGCTTTTGCCTATGCTTTGGCGCAGAGTTTCAAAACCATCAATTACTACCGCTACGACCCACCCGGAACAACGCCGGCGACAATTTTGGCGCTGATCAAACAAAACTTGGCCGCAGGCTTGCCGGCATTTTTTGGTTTCACGGTGTACGCCTCTTACACCCAAGGTGCTCAGAGCGGCCGCATTCCTTACCCCACCGCAGGCGAGAAAGTACTGGGCGGCCATGCTGTTATCGCCGCTGGTTTCGACGACACCATCAAGATCAAAAACACCGCTCCCGGTGCCAAAGAAACCACGGGCGCTTTGCTGATCAGGAACTCTTGGGGCACAGGATGGGGCGAAGCGGGCTACGGCTGGTTGCCCTATGACTACGTGCTGAACCGGCTCGCCACCGATTGGTGGTCGGTGATTTCTCAAGGGTGGGTGGACACAGGTCATTTTGGATGATGTCGATGGCATGAATCACCGCTGCGAGATGGCTCTTTCAGGCTCGAAACCATCCCGTCCAGCGTGAGAAAAGCTTGATCGAGCCTCGTCTTCTCCTTTAAGGAGTCATCATGACCACCTCCAAGCCCCCCAAGGGCACCTCATCGGACACCCCGATGGTTCCTTCTTCATCGGCCCCCACCGAGGACAACAGTTCAGCTGCTTTGACGGCTCACGTGAGTGGTGCATTGCAAGCGGCCACAAGTGTCTTTGGGGGCGGTATCGGCCCACTGGGGGCCACGCCGTCCACCGACCTGACCAGCGAACTCAACAACATCGACTTCAAGAAGATGATCGGTGGGCCGCTGCAAGCCGCCATTGATGCCCAAGTGGCGTCATCCATGGCCTCGATCAACTTCATCAAAGAAGTGGGTTTCCAAACCGATGCCAGCACGGGCAAGAGTGAGCTGGTGATGGTCGATTTCTCGCATAAGCGCAAAGATGTTGATGCGGATGGCAACCCCGTTGATAAAGAAATCAACATCAAGGTGCCACTGCTCGCCATGGTGCAAATCCCCAGCTTGCGCATTGAGCACGTGATCATTGATTTCAACGTCAAGCTTAATTCGGTTGAAAGCTCCAAGTTTTCTGACAAATTAGGTATTGATGCTTCGGTCAGCGGCGGTTGGGGTCCGGTGAACTTCAAGGTTTCTGCGTCTTACCAACGTCAATCAGCCACGGGTGTGGAAGTTAAGAAAGAATATGCCTTGAATGTGAATGTCAAGGCGGTTCAGGATGAGATCCCTCTGGGACTTGAGAAGATCCTGAACATGCTGGCAGCCTAAGTACGCGATGACCCGATGGAGATCGTAATATGTCAGAAATCACCTTATCCGACTACACCGGCTATATCTTCATCGAGATCATCAAAGCCCGAGAAATGGCGGATGCTTATGCGCGCGAGGTGGCGCAAAGGTATGCCCAAGATGAAATCTTGCGCCATTTCTCGGCCCCACGATTCAAAATACCCAAAATGAATCTCACGGTGCCGGTACTTATTTCCGGGGCCAAGTTCTCCCAGATCGTTCGGTTCAACATGGAAGAAACCGCCTTCAGGGACTACATCAGCAAGGAAATTCAACTGATCATTCGCACGATCCAGTTCAACACGATCAAGGTCTTGCCCATCATCGACCGGCCCATCAAGCCCGTGACCCCCATCGTCATACCGATCATCAACCCGGTCACGCCGATCACCCCGGTCAAACCCTTCAGTCCTTTGACGCCCTTGTCACCACTCCTGATGGCCGCCCCAGAAGGTGCCATGGGTGCATCGGCCACGGAGGATGCGGTCGGCGTCTTCTACAAAGATTTGACCGGCAACGCCTTGGCCACCCAACCCGAGATCACGATCCGCGATTCATGGCGGCTGATTTTTGACACTGCCATCAAGGAAGCGGGCTTAAGCGAGGCGTATCAGAAGCAAAACCCGAATAACGAGCTCTTTGATAAGTCCGTGGCGGGGATCATCAGCACGGTCAACACCCATACGGTCATTGCCAAAACCCAAATCGAGAGCTTGCTGGTCGATCCAGAAACCAATGTCGTCAAAAACGGCAGTTCGGATTCATCGGTCTTCACCCTGCAAGCTGAGCTTAATGAAGAGGGGTTCTTCATCAAGTCGGTGAAAGACGCCAACACCGGCACGCAGAGCTTGATTGTTGAGTTCGAGTGACCGCCGGCAAAACGCTATGAATCTCTTCCTCCACGGTCGTGTCCAGCAACTCACACAGTTGCTTCAAGCCTGCAATGTGCTGCTCGGCCAGTACAACCGCTCAGACCCCACGTTGAGCACGGATCTGAGCCTGTTCCTCGACACGTTATCAGCGGCTTATCGCAAGATGGCACGCCACGATATCGAAGGAAAAGCCTTGGCCCTCAAGGCTGAACTAGTCACCGTCCATCGGGGCGTTGATCCACGCACACTGGAGCGCATCGTGGGTCGCCGCCGCGAAGTCGAAGCCGGCGTGGCGTTCAAGATCTTGCAAACCAGCCATGAACAACTCCGGGCGGATCTGCAAAGTGATGCGAGGACGCTGGTCGAGGCCAAAGCACTCCTTGGGCCGGTGTTGCTGGCCAGCTTGCAACGCGGCCTGATCGTGGGCAGCGAGCTGAGCAAAGGCAGCTACAAGCGTCAAGCCAAGGTCGAAATACTTTGGAAACTGATCCGTATCGACGCAGCCTTGAGCTTGGCGGCCAATCAAATCAGCCAGACCTTGAGCGTCCACGACGTCGTGATTCTGATGATCGAGCTCTTGGCTGGCATGACCGCCCTGCCCGGATAAATTCTTAGCTCTGCGGTTGGGCCGCTTCATCCTCCGGCCAATCACGGATATAGGCTTTGAGCATGCGGTTTTCAAAATCTTGGGCTTCAACCACCGCTTTGGCGATGTCATGGAACGAGATCACGCCCATGAGCGTGCCCTCATCCACCACCGGCATATAGCGCGCGTGGCGGCCAAGCATCAAGCGACGCGCAACATCAATCTCGGTTTCGGAGGCGCAGACGAGCGGCGCAGCTTCCATGGCTTGACGCACCGAGGCAAGACCGATTTCACCGCCGTTTTTGACGAGGGTTTGCAGGACCTCTCGGAAGGTCAGGATGCCGGCGATGCCGCCATGATCCATGACCACCAACGAGCCAATGTCGCGCTCGACCATGGTCTGGATGGCCTCAGTCAGGGGCTGCTCGGGAGGCACGGTATAGAGGGCATGGCCCTTGACCCGCAAAATGTCGCTGACATGCATGATCGTCTCCGGTGGAACGCTAAATCGCCGCATAGCGACGGGGCTCGGTCAATATAGCTTAGAGCTTGGTCTGCACGTCATGGGGCAGATCCTCAATCAACACATCCAGATGCATCTGCGCCAGTTGCGTCGCGCTCCAAAAAGAGGCGGTCTCCGGCTCACTGGCGATCAAGGTCTGTTCGATCAAGGGACGGGCCAAAGTCAGCGTCGGATCAATCAGCAACACATGACGCGGCTCGCCGTTTTCTTCGAGGCGGCCCACCCAGTCGAGCGCCATCAACGCCTCCAGCACCGGCTCGACTTGCAACGGCTCCACGCCGCTGGCATGCACCAGATCGCTCATGCGTACCCCACGTGCAGCCCCCACACGGCCAGCAGCCAGCTGGCGCAACAAAACCAAAGCCAAGGCAAATCGTCCCCCCGGCCGTGAGGCATCACGCAGCACTTGGCCGCCCAAGCTCGGCGCACTGGCCACCAACACCGCACCGGCCAGCACGATGCTCCAGCTCAGGTAAAGCCAGATCAGAAAAATCGGAGCCATGGCAAAGGCCCCATAAATCGCCGCATAGGTGGTGACCTTGCCGAGATACCAGCCCATCAAGCGCTTAGCGATCTCGAAGCCGATAGCTACGAACACCCCCCCCGCCAAGGCATGACGCCAACGCACAAAGGTGTTGGGCACGAAACGAAACAGCCCACTCACCGCCAACGAAAAGAGGGTGAATTCAAGCATCTCCATCAATAGATGCACCCCCCACGGCGGCGCACCCACCCAGCCCTTGGACGCTGTCAGCGCGTAGGAGGTAAAACTCAAACTGATGCCCAGCACCAACGGCCCCAGCGTCAAGGTGGCCCAGTAAATCAGCACCTTCTGCGCCAAGGGACGCGGTTGACGCACATGCCAAATGCTGTTGAGCGTGCGGTCGATGGTCAGCATCAAGGACAACGCGGTCACCCCTAACACGATCAAGCCGACCGTGCCCAGACGGTTCGCTTGGGTCGAGAACTGCGTCAGGGTCTTCATCACCGGCTTGGCAATGCTGTCGGGAATCAGGTTGTCAATGAAGTACGCCTCCAGCGAGGTCTCGAAGGTCGAGAACATCGGAAAAGCACTGAAGATCGCCAGCGCCACGGTGATCAGCGGCACCATCGAGATGATGGTGGTGAAGGTCAAGCTGCCCGCACTGACACCCAAGCGCTCCTCCCGAAACCGTGCCCGCAGGATATGCAAGGAGGTACGGAGCGTTTGTCGCCAGTGGAGATGTCGGAGGCGTTGCAGCATGGAGGCAGTCATGAGGTCTAGGTAGCCAACTATGATGCCAAAGATGACTGCCTCTTCTGTGCCCCTCTCCTTACCCACCCCGGCGGTTCGCGCCGCCCGTCATGTTTGCGTGGCGTTGTGTGTTGCGCTGGTGCTGCTTGGTTTGCTGTGGGAGCTTTGGCTGGCCCCCACCGGCCGAGGCACCTGGGCGATCAAGGTGCTGCCCTTGGCCGTGGCCTTGCCCGGCTTGTGGCGTTACCGGCTCTATACCGCGCGCTGGCTGAGCCTGCTGGTGTGGGCCTACGGCGCGGAAGGCTTGGTCCGTGCCACCACCGAAGCCCTGCCTTCCGCCGCCCTCGCCGCCTTGCAAACCGTGCTGGCGGTGGGTCTGTTTGCGGCGTGTAGCGTGCAGATCCGCTTGCGGCTTGCGGTGGGCCGCAAGGCCGGTGCCGTGTCCTCATGACCATGCAGACCTCCGGCCTTCTCTCGGCCTTGCAAGGCTGCGTCGGCCCCGCCCATGTTCTGACCGAGGCCAGCGAGACCGCACCTTTTGTGCAGGACTGGCGCAAGCGTTATATCGGCCAAGCTTTGGCGGTGGTGCAACCAGCAACCACCGCCGAAGTGGCTGCGGTGCTGCGTCTTTGCCAAGCGCATCAGGTGGCGGTGGTGCCCCAAGGCGGCAACACCGGCTTGGTGGGCGGCTCAGTGCCCGATGCCTCCGGTCAGCAAGTGCTGCTGAGCCTGCGCCGCCTCAAGCGCATCCGCACCATGGATGTCGCCAACATGACGATGACGGTCGAGGCGGGTTGCATCCTCCAAGACGTGCAGAGCGCTGCCCAAGACCACGGGCTGCTCTTTCCGCTCAGCTTGGCCTCAGAAGGCAGCTGCACCCTCGGCGGCAACTTGGCCAGCAACGCGGGCGGCACGCAAGTGCTGCGCTACGGCAACGCGCGCGATCTGTGCCTTGGGTTGGAAGTCGTCACGCCCAGCGGTGAGATCTGGCATGGCCTGTCGGGCCTGCGCAAGGACAACACTGGCTACGCCTTGCAGCAGCTCTACGTGGGCAGTGAAGGCACGCTGGGTGTGATCACGGCGGCGGTGCTCAAGCTCTTCCCTCAGCCCCATGCGGTGATGACCGCCTTGGCCAGCTGCGCCAGCGTTGAGCCGCTGGTGGCGTTGCTGGGTCTGGCCCAAGCGCGGGTGGGCGCGGCGCTCACAGGTTTTGAAGTGATGAGCGCCTCGGCGCTGGATCTCGTGCGCAAACACTGCCCACAGATTCCCCAACCGCTGCCAAGCAGCCGCTGGACGGTGTTGATCGAGTTATCGGACGCCGAAAACGAAGGGCATGCCCGCCAACGCCTCGAAGAACTGCTCGGCCAAGCGCTTGCCGAGGATGTGATTTTGGACACAGCGATCTCCATGTCCATGGCGCAGTCCCAAGCCATGTGGCATCTGCGCGAAGCCATTCCACTGGCCCAAGCGCAGGAAGGCCTGAACATCAAGCACGACATCGCCGTGCCCATCTCGGCCATGCCCGCCTTTGTCGCCCACACCGACGCCGCCCTGCACGCCTTGCTGGCGGGTGTGCGGCTGGTGACCTTTGGTCATCTGGGCGACGGCAACCTGCACTACAACGTCCAAGTGCCTGAAGGCGGGGACGCGGCGCGCTTTCTGCGGGACCACGAAGCGCAGGTCAATGCCGTGGTCTACGACGCGGTGCAGCGCTTTGGGGGCTCGATCTCGGCCGAGCACGGCATCGGGCAGCTCAAGCTGGAAGAGCTAGCACAGCGGGCTGACCCGGTGGGTTTGGGGCTGATGCGCACCCTCAAGCAAGCGCTGGACCCCGACAACCGGATGAATCCGGGCCGAGTTATTGCAGTGAGCCCCGTGGCACGCTAGCTCCCGGCAAAGCCAAAATCTCGATGCCTTCGTCCTTGAGCGCCTCAGCCTCCTCGCGGCTGGCTTGGCCGCGAATGCTGCGTGGATCGGTCTCGCCGTAATGCATGCGCCGCGCCTCTTCGGCAAAGCGCTCGCCCACGTCTTCGGTGTGCTTGAGCACATGCTGCATGGCCTGCTGCCACAAGGCTTCCACGCCTTGACCTTCGGGACTGGACGCAGGGCGGCCGGCCGCCGGTGTTGCCACAGGAGCAGCTGTTGCCCCAAGGTTGAGTCGGGTAGCGGACGGTAAGCGCCGGATAGCGTGCGAGTTGCACAGCGGGCAGCTGAGCAAGCCCACCTCAAGCTGATGGTCGTAATCGGCTTCGGAACCGAACCAGCCCTCAAAGCGATGCTCTTGGGCGCACACAAGATCGAAGACCTTCACAGCATCCACCTCAACGGCATCATGCCGACGACAAGACACCCGCAGGTTCGGGCTGCCATGTCAACGGCCACGCCCCGGCTTGCCACTGCTGCCACCACAACAGGGCAATCAGGGTCTTGGCATCAGTGACTTCACCGTCACGCACGCCAGCCATCAAAGCTTGGGGCGTGGCGGTAAAGACATCGAGGAATTCCCCCTCGTCGAGATGGCGCTCGCCCAGACTCAGGCCTCGGGCAAACCAGATCTCGATACCTTCGTCGCAATAAGCGATGGCGTTGTGCAAGATGCCGGCGTAGGCCCATTCACGGGCGCGGTAGCCGGTTTCTTCGTGCAGTTCACGCACGGCGCAGTGCCAAGGGTCTTCGCCAGGGCCGAGCTTGCCGGCTGGGAATTCGATCACCGCCCGCCCTAGGGGATAGCGGAACTGGCGCTCCAGCACAAACTGACCGTCATCGAGCAGCGGCACGATGGCCACCGCCCCGGGATGAACAAGGTATTCACGCGACGCCAACTTGCCATCAGGCAAACGCACCTGATCGCGGCGCACATCGAGGAAGTTGCCGCGAAAGACCTGCTGCGACTCGACACAGGCCTCGCGCAAGTGTGCGCAAGCCTTGTTATCGACCTGACTCATCCCCAACTCAGGCATGCGCGCGCCGCAAATAGCGCCAGACAAAACCCGGAAAAGCCAAGGTGAGCAACATGCACAGAATGACCGCATAGAACTGCCAATTCTGTGCTTGCACTTGACCCATACGGCCTTCAAACCATCGACCGGCAAAGATCACGCCCAAGCCAAAAACCACCAGCTCCAGCAGTCGCCAAGCAAAAATCTTCGGCGCAAGCTTGGGTCCGATCACGAAGAGCCGCTCATTGACAAAGGGCAAATTTGCAGCGGCCAAGGCCAAGAGAAGGATCAGGCCAAAGCCTTGTGTCGCATCCATAGAGGTCAGATGTTCTCAGGTGTTCGACAACGCCTTGATGATCGCGTGCTGACACAGCGTCATCAAGCCACCCGGCAAGACCCCCAGACCCAACACCAGCGCACCGTTGAGGGTGAGCATGTAGCGGGCATCGGCCGGGGCTTCAAGGTACAGGTCCTCGTCTTCGGGCTCATCAAAATACATCACCTTGATGATGCGCAGGTAGTAGAAGGCACCGATCAGCGACATCACCACCGCAAAGACGGCCAAGGCAATCAACAAGCTGCTGCCCGTGGCCACCAAAGCTTGCAGCACGGCCAACTTGGCATAGAAGCCAGCCAACGGCGGAATACCCGCCAAGGAGAGCATGCAAACGGCCATCACCGCCGCCAAGAGCGGATTACGCCGATTCAGGCCCGCCAGATCGCTCAGGTGTTCGGACTCGAAGCTGTAGCGGCTCAGCACCAAGATCACGCCAAAGGTGCCCAAGGTGGTGATCACGTAGGTGATCATGTAGAACATGGCCGAGCCGTAAGCCGCACCGGCCAAGTCGGTATTGCCGTGCGCCACACCCGAGATCAGACCCAGCAGCATGAAGCCCATCTGCGCGATGGTCGAATAAGCCAGCATGCGCTTGAGATTGGTTTGCGCAATGGCCGCCAAGTTACCGACCAAGAGCGAAGCCACCGCCAGCACCGCCAGCATCTGCTGCCAGTCCACCGCCAAGCCCAGCATGCCATCCACCAGCATGCGCATGACCATACCGAAGGTGGCGATCTTGGGGGCAGCAGCAATCAGCAGCGTGACCGCTGTGGGCGCACCGTGATAGACGTCCGGCACCCACATATGAAAAGGCACCGCACCCAGCTTGAACGCCAGACCCGAGACCACAAACACCAGCCCGAAGACCAGCACTTGGTGGTTGATGTCGCCCCGGCCGATGCGCTGGAAGGCTTCGTCCAAGTCGAGCGTGCCAGTGGCACCGTAGACCATCGACATGCCGTAGAGCAAGAAACCACTGGCAATCGCACCCAGCACAAAGTACTTCATGGCCGCTTCGGTGGCGACACCGTTGTCGCGCCGCAGTGCTGTCAGCGCATAGAGCGACAAGCTCATCAGCTCAAGGCCCAAGTAGACCAGCAGCATGTTGTTGCTGGCGACCATGATGTTCATGCCGAGCAGCGAGAACAAACTGAGGGTGAACAACTCGCCCTTGAGCATGTCCCGCTCACCGGCATAAGCCCGCGCATAGACCAAGCTCACGGCCACCGACAGCGTGGAGACCACGGCCAACAAATGGCCCATGGCATCACTGACCATCATGCGGTTCATGAGGAAGAGCGCATGACCATCGAGCAGCATGGTGTGCCCGATCGCCACCGCCAGCAGCGTGGCCAAACTCAATCCGTAAGTCAGCAACCGACGTGGATCAACGACAAACAGATCGACGATGGCGATGACGCAGGTCATCACGAGCAGAAGGATCTCCGGGGAGACCGCGAGCCAGTTCATTGCAGTCATAGGTGTGCTCGCTCAGCAATCAAGGTTTCAAGGGTTGCGGGAGTTTGGAGACACCCACATGGCGGATCAGCTCGTTGACCGAGGTGTGCATCACATCCGTGAAGGGCTTGGGATACAGGCCCATGGCAAGCACCGCCACAGCCAGCACCGCCAACATCGAGAACTCGCGGGTGTTGACGTCCTGAAGATCACGCACATGGTCATTGGCCACTTCGCCAAAGTAGACCCGCTTGATCATCCACAAGGTGTAAGCCGCACCCAAGATCAGGGCCGTGGCCGCGATGGCACCGATCCAGAAGTTGAACTGCACCGCACCCAAAATCACCATCCACTCGCCCACAAAACCCGCCGTGCCCGGCAAGCCGCAATTGGCCATACCGAAAAAGACCGCCAGCGCCGTGAACTTGGGCATGGTGTTGATCACCCCGCCATAGGAAGCGATTTCACGCGAATGCATGCGGTCGTAGAGCACGCCAATGGAGAGGAACATCGCGCCCGACACAAAGCCGTGCGAGATCATCTGCACCAAACCGCCCGAGATCCCCAGCTCGCTGAAGATGAAAAAGCCCAAGGTCACAAAACCCATGTGCGCGATGGACGAATAGGCCACCAGCTTTTTCATGTCGTTTTGCACCATCGCCACCAAGCCGATGTAGACCACCGCAATCAGCGACAAGGTGATCACCATCGGGGCCAAGTCATGGCTGGCATCGGGCACGATCGGCAGCGAGAAGCGCAGGAAACCGTAGGCGCCGAGCTTCAGCATGATCGCCGCCAGCACCACTGAGCCGCCGGTGGGCGCTTCAACGTGGGCGTCCGGCAACCACGTATGCACCGGCCACATCGGCACCTTGGCCGCAAAAGCGATAAAAAAGGCCAAGAACAGCAAGGTCTGCGCCGTTTCACCCAGGGGCAACTTGTGCCACACCAGCACATCGAAGCTACCGCCCGACTGGGTATAGAGGTACACCAGTGCAACCAGCATCAACAGCGAGCCGGCCAAGGTGTAGAGGAAGAACTTGAACGCGGCGTAGACCCGGCGCGGCCCACCCCAGATGCCGATGATGATGTACATCGGGATCAAGGTCGCCTCGAAGAAGACATAGAACAGCAGCCCATCGACCGCACAAAACACGCCCACCATCAACCCCGAGAGGATCAAGAAAGCGCCCATGTACTGATGGACATTGTTGGTGATGACTTCCCAGCCAGCCACCACCACGATGACGGTGATGAAGGCGGTCAGCAGCACAAACCAGACCGAAATCCCGTCCACACCCAGGTGATAGAAGACGTGGAAGCGCTCAATCCAAGAAGCATTTTCTTGGAACTGCATCAACGCAGTGGTTTGATCAAACCCCGTGATCAACGGGATCGTGACCGCGAAACTGATCAAGGAGCCGACCAACGCGATCCAGCGCATCAAGGGCGCATTGTGATCACGCCCGAGGGCCAACAAGACAACACCGAAAGCAATCGGCAGCCAGATCGAAAGCGAAAGATAAGCCATGACGTCGTAACCCTTGCGCTCAGCGATGCACCAAGATGAACCAGGTCATCAGCGCGAACACGCCGACCAGCATGACCAA